>JAKUPQ010000017.1 GCA_022450665.1 Alphaproteobacteria bacterium
AAGATGTTGAGCGCGGTCAGGTTCTTTGTAAGCCTGGTTCGATCAAGCCTCACACCAAGTTTACCGCAGAAACCTATGTGTTGAATAAAGAAGAAGGTGGTCGTCACACCCCGTTCTTCAGTAACTATCGCCCACAGTTTTATTTCCGTACCACCGATGTAACCGGTTCGGTGAAATTGCCTGAAGGTACCGAAATGGTAATGCCTGGCGATAATATCACCATGGAAATCACGCTGATTGCACCGATTGCTATGGATGAAGGTTTGCGCTTCGCTATCCGCGAAGGTGGACGCACCGTAGGCGCAGGTGTTGTGGCTAAAATTATTGAGTAATATGGATTGAGTTAGGGCTTTATCATGGATAACCAGAAAATTCGCATTCGACTGAAGGCTTTTGATCATCGCGTATTAGATCAGTCGACCAGCGAAATTGTTAACACAGCGAAGCGCACAGGTGCGCAGGTAAATGGTCCTGTACCATTGCCGCGCCGCATGAATAAATTTACTGTGTTGCGTTCGCCTCATATTGATAAAAAATCTCGCGAGCAGTTTGAGATTCGTACACATAAGCGTTTGATTGACATTGTTGATCCTACCCCACAAACGGTAGATGCGTTGATGAAGCTGGATCTTGCTGCTGGTGTGGATGTTCAGATTAAACTGGAAGGAGCCGCATAATGCGTACCGGTCTTATTGCAGAAAAAATCGGCATGAGCCGCGTGTTTACTGATATTGGTGAGCATGTGCCAGTGACTGTTCTTAAAGTGGATTCTTGTCAGGTGATCGCGCAGAAAACGCACGATAAAGACGGATATGATGCCGTCCAGCTGGGTGTGGGCGAAGCCAAGGTAAAGAATGTAAGTAAACCTATGCGCGGGCATTTTGCTAAAGCTAAAGTAGCGCCCAAACGCAAGGTTGCTGAGTTTCGTGTTACCTCTGATAACCTGCTTGATTTAGGTGCAGAGCTGTCTGCAAAGCATTTTGTTGTAGGTCAATATGTAGATGTTTCAGCAACTTCTATTGGTAAAGGCTTTGCTGGTGCCATGAAGCGTCATAATTTTGCTGGACTTGAGGCATCACACGGTGTAAGTATCTCGCACCGTTCACACGGATCCACCGGTCACTGTCAAGATCCAGGCCGCGTTTTCAAAGGTAAGAAAATGGCTGGACAGCTTGGTAATAAGAAAGTGACAACTCAGAACCTTTTGGTTATGGCGGCGGATGAAGAGCAGGGTGTTATCATGCTCCGTGGTGCGGTACCAGGATCTAAAGGATCCTACGTTATGATTTCCGACGCAATCAAGCGTGCATTGCCTTCTAGCGCTCCGGTGCCAGCGGCATTTATAGGTGCAAATGATGCGAAGGCAGCAGATGAAGCTACTGCAGAGACGTCCGCATAAACGGAGCAGTCTGCGGAGGTTTCCGTTTCTTCTTTGAAAATGGATTCATTGAAGACTGAAAATGTTAACCACGCTGATGCGTGAAACGAGAGCAAACAGGGTAAGCCCTATGAAAGCAAAGATTGTAAATCTTGATAACAAGGCATCGGGAGAATTAGATCTCGATAAGGCTGTATTTGGCGTGCCTGTACGTGCTGATATTCTGCAGCGTGTTGTAGAGTGGCAACGTGCAAAGGCTCGTGCTGGCACTCACAAAACCAAAGGTATTAGTGAGATCAGCGGTACGACCAAAAAACCATTTCGCCAAAAAGGCACCGGTAATGCACGTGCAGGTAGCTTGCGTTCTGCGCAGCGCCGCGGCGGTGCAACAATATTTGGCCCTGTGGTACGCAGCCATGCTTATAGCTTACCTAAGAAAGTGCGCAAATTAGGTTTGAAGACAGCGCTTTCTTCTAAATTAGCTGACGGCAAGTTGTTTATACTTTCAGATGCGGATATCAAAGATATCAAAACAAAAGATCTTGTTGGTAAGTTTGATGCACTTGGTTTTACGAAGCCGTTGTTCATTGATGGAGAAGCGGTAAACGAAAATTTTGCTAAAGCTGCTCGTAATATTAAAGGTGTGGATGTATTGCCTCAGATGGGCGCGAATGTTTATGACATACTTCGCCATTCTGAATTGGTTCTTACACAAGATGCCGTTAAACTTTTGGAGGCTCGTCTGAAATGAGTAAGAAAAAAGCAACAGCTAAGGCCGACGTAAAAGCTTTTCATTACGATGTTTTGCAGGCGCCGGTGATTACAGAGAAATCTACAATGGCCTCAGAGCATGGAAAGGTTGTTTTCCGTATCGGCCGCAATGCCACAAAGCCACAAGTTAAAGAGGCGGTGGAGGCATTGTTTAATGTTGATGTTATTGGTGTAAACACTGCGCTGATAAAAGGAAAAACCAAAGTGTTCCGTGGACGGAAAGGTGTTCGCTCCGACTACAAAAAAGCAGTCGTGACGCTGAAAGAAGGCCAGTCCATAGATTACGCAGCGGGAGTATAAGTAGATGGCTTTGAAAAAATTTAAACCTACAACGCCTTCACAGCGCGAACTGGTATTAATAGACCGCTCTGCTTTGTGGAAAGGTAAGCCTGTTAAAGCGCTTACAGAGGGCTTGTCTAAAACCGGTGGCCGCAACCATCATGGTCGCAATACAGCGCGTCGTGTTGGTGGTGGTCATAAGCGCAGTTACCGCTTGATTGACTTCAAGCGTCGCAAGTTTGATATGGTTGCTACGGTTGAGCGTATTGAATATGATCCGAATCGCTCTGCATTTATTGCTTTGCTAAAATATGAAGACGGTGAATTGTCTTACATCTTGGCGCCACAGCGCCTCGCAATTGGCGATAAAGTTGAAGCAGGTGTACAGGTAGATATTAAGACCGGCAATGCTATGCCGTTAAAAAATATTCCTGTTGGCACTCTGGTACATAATGCTGAGATGAAGCCTTTAAAGGGTGGACAAATCGCCCGCTCTGCCGGTACCTATGTGCAGGTAGTGGGTAAAGTTGCGGGCAACGTGCTGCTGAAGTTGCGTTCTGGTGAATTGCGTTTGGTGAATGGCGAATGCATGGCAACTGTTGGTTCCGTGTCTAACCCTGATCAGCAAAATACCAACTTAGGTAAGGCAGGGCGCAAGCGCTGGCTTGGTAAACGTATGACGGTTCGCGGCGTAGCCATGAACCCGATCGATCACCCGCATGGTGGTGGTGAAGGCCGTACTTCTGGTGGTCGTCACCCGGTTACACCTTGGGGTAAGTCAACTAAGGGTAAGAAAACCCGCTCGAATAAGGCAACGGATAAGTTTATTGTTCGCAGCCGTCATCGCGCGAAGAAAAAGTAAGTTAGTAGAGGATAGCATAGTGGCTAGATCTGTTTGGAAAGGTCCGTTTGTAGACGGATATATGTTGAAAAAAGCGGAAGATGCGCGTGCATCGTCGCGTAATCAGGTGGTAAAAACCTGGTCGCGTCGCTCGACCATTCTCCCGCAATTCGTTGGCGTCACCTTTGGTGTCTATAACGGCAACAAGTTTATACCTGTTCTTGTAACCGAAGATATGATCGGTCATAAGCTCGGTGAATTTGCTCCCACCCGTACGTTTTACGGTCACGGTGTGGATAAGAAAGCCAAAAGGAAGTAATTATCATGGGTAAGAGCGCACAACCTCGTCAACTGCCAGATAACGAAGTGAAAGCGGTGTTAAGCCGTCTTCGTGGTAGCCCGATTAAGCTGAATGATGTCGCTACATTAATACGCGGCCTGCATGCAAGTGAAGCGGTGAAGCAACTAACATTTAGCAACCGTCGCATATCTAATGATGTGTTGAAATGCCTTAAATCGGCAATTGCTAATGCAGAAAACAACCATAATCTTGATGTTGATAATTTGTATGTCGCGGAAGCTTATGTGGGTAAAAGCATGGTGATGAAGCGTATGCGTGCAAGAGCGCGTGGACGCGCTGCACGGATTTTAAAACCATTTAGCAACCTGACAATTGTCGTACGCGAAGAGAAGGAGTCTGCCTAATGGGACAGAAAGTTAATCCAATCGGCCTGCGCCTTGGCATAAATAAAACATGGGATTCGCGTTGGTTCGCTAACGACAAAGACTTTGCTAATAAGCTTCACGAGGATTTGCAAATCCGCAAGCATATAAAAAAGCGCTTGGCTTCAGCTGGCGTAAGTAAGGTAGTTATTGAGCGCCCAAGCAAAAAAGCTTATATTTCAATATTTACCGCACGTCCTGGTATTGTTATCGGTAAAAAAGGCGGTGATATTGAAAAAGTGAAGCAAGAAATTGCTAAAATTACTAGTGACGAAGTGCATTTAAATATTGTAGAAGTGCGCAAGCCTGAAATCGATTCGACATTAATCGCTGAGGGTATTGCCCAGCAGCTTGAGCGTCGCGTTGCTTTCCGTCGTGCTATGAAGCGCGCTGTACAATCAGCTTTGCGTCTTGGTGCACAAGGTATTCGTATTAATGTAAGTGGACGCCTTGGCGGCGCTGAAATTGCACGCATGGAATGGTATCGTGAAGGCCGTGTGCCATTGCATACTCTACGTGCTGATGTGGATTATGGTGTGGCTGAAGCACATACGACTTTTGGTGTTATTGGCATTAAAGTCTGGGTGTTTAAAGGCGAAGTTTTGGATGAGCGCGATGAGATTGAAACACGCGCCTCGACCAAAGTTGAAAATGTAGGTTAATTTTATAGGATTGAGGGATAACGGTTATGCTGACCCCCAAAAGAACAAAATATCGTAAAGCGTTTAAAGGTCGTATCCATGGCAATGCTAAAGGTGGCAGTACGCTAAACTTCGGCCAACATGGCTTGAAGGCAATCGAGCCAGAACGTATTACCGCACGCCAAATTGAGGCTGCGCGTCGTGCAATCACACGCCATGTGCGTCGTGTTGGGCGTCTTTGGATACGTGTATTTCCAGACCTTCCAGTTACCAGCAAACCAGCTGAAGTGCGCATGGGTAAAGGTAAAGGATCTGTGGATTATTGGGCATGCAGAGTCAAGCCAGGCCGCGTGTTATTTGAGATTGATGGTGTTAGTGAAGAGTTGGCGCGTGAAGCTTTTGCCCGTGCAGCAGCTAAGTTGCCGGTAAAAACTAAATTTGTGACCCGTATTACGGAAGAGGTGTAAGATGAAAGCGTCTGAGCTCCGTGGAAAAACTGCTGACGAATTAAAAGGTCAGTTAGTGGACTTGAAAAAGGAATTGTTCAACTTGCGCTTCCAAAAGGCGACAGGTGAATTGCAGAATACTGCACGTTTCCGCCAGGTGCGCCGTGATGTGGCGCGTGTAAAAACCCTGCTCGCTGAAAAGCAGGCCGCCGCGTAAGCGTTGTAATTGAGGAGAATAATATGCCTAAGCGTATTTTACAGGGAACAGTGGTAAGTGATGCCGCCGATAAAACAATTTCTGTTTTAGTAGAGCGCCGTATTAAGCACCCATTGTATAAAAAAACCATCCGCCGTAGCAAAAAATATGCTGCGCATGATGAGCAAAATACAATTAAGACCGGTGATGTAGTGCGCATTGAAGAATGTCGCCCCATTTCGAAAACTAAAACATGGCAGGTTGTCTACGACGCATAAGCGCTTAGACCCTATTTGACGGAGATAGTCACATGATACAGATGCAAAGTAATTTGGATGTTGCGGATAATTCCGGCGCCAAACGGGTACAGTGCATTAAAGTGCTTGGTGGATCGCACCGCAAAACCGCTTCTGTCGGTGATGTTATCGTTGTATCCATCAAAGATGCGATACCACGCGGTAAAGTAAAAAAAGGTGAAGTGCATAAGGCTGTTATAGTGCGCACCTCATCACCACTTTTACGCAGTGATGGTACGTCTATCCGCTTTGATAAAAATGCTGCGGTAATTATCAATAAGCAGAATGAGCCTATCGGAACACGTATTTTTGGTCCGGTAACGCGTGAACTACGTGCAAAAAAATATATGAAAATTGTTTCTTTAGCGCCAGAAGTGTTGTAAAAGATTGTCCCCTCTACTGAGTGGGATAAAACACGGGGCTAAGATTGTTAAGTTTAGGTAAGTTAAATGGCACAGAAGCTGAAAATCAAAAAAGGCGACAATGTAGTGGTTACTGCAGGTCGCGACGCCGGTAAAAAAGGTAGCGTTGTTAAGGTGCTGCCTAGCGATAATCGCGTTATCGTGCAAGGTGTGAATATGGTAAAGCGCCATACAAAACCAAGCATGGCGGGTCCAGGCGGTATACAGGAAAAAGAACTATCCATTCACATATCGAATGTTGCTATCGCAGACCCCAAGACTGGCAAACCATCCCGCGTAGGGTATAAGTTCCTTAAGGATGGCAGTAAAGTCCGCGTTGCTAAAGCATCGGGTGAAGTAATTGACGCATAAGTAATTTACAAAGAATAGAGTGTACGCCATGGCTACTAAGAAAGCTGAAAATACGAATAAAGCTCGTTTACATGCAATGTATGAAAGTGATATTCGCGGATCTTTGCAAAAGCAGTATAACTATAAAAACCCTATGCAGGTTCCACGTTTAGAGAAAATTGTTCTCAACATGGGTGTGGGTGAAGCAGTTGCTGATAGTAAGGCGATCAACGGTGCAGTAGAAGAAATGGCACTTATTACTGGTCAAAAACCTATTATTACACGCGCAAAAAAGTCGGTTGCCGGCTTTAAAATCCGTGAAGGTATGCCTTTGGGTTGTAAAGTAACTCTGCGTAGTGCGCAGATGTATGAATTTTTAGATCGGTTGGTAAACATTGCCTTGCCACGCGTGCGTGATTTTCGCGGTGTAAGCGGTAAGAGTTTTGATGGTTGCGGAAACTACTCGCTTGGTATAAAAGAGCAGATTGTATTTCCAGAGATCAATTATGATAAAGTAAGTCAGGTGCGCGGTATGGATATTACATTTGTGACCACCGCAGCAAACGATGAAGAAGCAAAAGCATTATTGACCGGCTTTAATATGCCGTTCCGTAAATAAGTTAAATGTGACTTAGTATTAAGAAGCGAGGTATCCCTTGGCTAAGGTGAGTTCTGTAGAAAAAAATGCACGTCGCGTTCGTATGCATAAAAAATATGCTGATAAACGTATAGCATTGAAAAAAGTTGTAATGAGTAAAGATACGCCCATTGAAGAGCGTTTTGAAGCTCAATTGAAATTGGCAGAATTGCCCCGCAACAGTGCTAAAAATCGTCAGCGTAACCGCTGTGGTTTGAGTGGCCGCCCGCGTGGTTTCTACCGTAAGTTTAAATTGTCGCGTATTGCGCTGCGTGAACTGGCCTCAAGTGGTCAGATTCCCGGCATGATCAAGTCGAGCTGGTAAGGAGAGCACCTATGTCGATGAACGATTTGTTATCCGATATGCTAACGCGCATTCGCAATGGCCAAAATGCTAATTTAGCGCAAATCACTTGCCCTGCTTCGAATTTGCTGGCCAATGTATGCGCCGTTTTGAAAAAAGAAGGTTACATTGTAGACTTTAGCAAAACAGAGCCCAAAGGCGGGAAATCTGATATCGTGATTGATCTGAAATATTATGAAGGTGAAGCGGTTATTAAGGAAATTAAACGTATTTCC
Organism: Alphaproteobacteria bacterium; assembly: GCA_022450665.1. GTDB lineage: Bacteria > Pseudomonadota > Alphaproteobacteria > Rickettsiales > VGDC01 > JAKUPQ01. Next base: position 7,540 of record JAKUPQ010000017.1, read on the forward strand.
AAGCCAGGACGCCGTAATTATTCAAAAATTAATGAGCTGCCACAATACTATAATGGCCTTGGCATCGCAATCTTATCTACCCCACGTGGTGTGATGTCTGATTATGATGCCCGTCTGGCTAATGTAGGTGGTGAAGTGCTCTGTAGCGTATTCTAGGAGAGTAAGATGTCGCGTATTGGTAAACTTCCTATTACGGTTCCATCTGGTGTACAAGTTGATATTAAAGATCATCTGGTAACCGTTAAAGGACAAAAAGGCGAATTAAAGCAAAAGATTGTAGGGGATGTTAGTGTAACCATCAATGATGGTGAAATTAATGTGAAGCCTGCAAATGATACTAAGCGCGCACGCGCTATGTGGGGTATGTCGCGCACGTTAATTAACAACATGATCACTGGTGTTACCGATGGCTTTACCAAGCGCTTGGAGATTCGTGGTGTTGGTTTTCGCGCCTCTGTAGATGGCAAAATCCTTAATTTATCGCTTGGGTTCAGCCACGAAATAAAATATGCAATTCCTGAGGGCATTTCCATTGTTGCTGAAAAACCTACTTTGTTGGTTATTTCCGGCACAGATGCGCAAAAAGTAGGCCAGACTGCCGCATTGCTACGTAGCTTGCGCAAACCTGAGCCATATAAAGGTAAGGGCGTACGTTATGAGAACGAACGCGTAATCATGAAAGAGGGCAAGAAGAAGTAATGGCTACTAACTCCAATCAACTTTTTGAGCGCCGCCAACGTCGCGTGCGCCACAGCCTCCGCCAAAAAGGCAATGGTCGTATCCGCCTTTCGGTTTTCCGCTCGGGTAGGCATATTTATGCGCAGCTGATTGACGATGTGCAAGGCAAAACCCTTGCTGCAGCATCTACTGTGGATAAAGATCTTAAGGGCAAGTTAAAAACTACAAGCACAGTTGAAGCTGCAAAGGCAGTGGGTGAGCTGATTGCTAAGCGTGGTAAAGCTGCGAAGGTGAACGACGTAGTATTTGACCGAGGTGGTTTTATTTATCATGGTCGCGTGAAAGCGCTGGCTGATGCAGCCCGCGAAGGCGGTTTGAATTTCTAATTATAGGTTTTAGGCACTAACATGGCACGTAATAACGCAGCACAGCAGTCGCAGCATGAAAACAGCGATTTGATTGACAAACTGGTTTCCATTAACCGCGTAGCTAAAGTAGTAAAAGGTGGCCGTCGCTTCGGCTTCGCTGCTTTGGTTGTTGTGGGAGATGGTAAAGGCCGGGTAGGCTATGGCTCAGGAAAAGCAAAAGAAGTAAGCGATGCTGTACGTAAAGCTACGGAATCGGCTAAAAAGAACATGGTGCGTATCTCTTTGCGCGAAAACCGCACGTTACACCATGATGTTGCTGGCCGCTTTGGCGCAGGTAATGTGTTGATGCGTGCAGCGCCTCCAGGTACTGGTGTGATCGCAGGTGGTCCTATGCGCGCTATTTTTGAAGCCTTAGGCGTGCAAGATGTGGTAGCGAAATCTAACGGTACCAGTAACCCGTATAATATGGTTAAGGCAACATTTGAAGCCCTGCAAACCATGCGTTCCCCTAAAGCAGTAGCGGGTAAACGTGGTTTGAAGATCGGTGAGATTGTTAGCCGTCGTGAATCAACCGGCAAAACTGCCGCAAACGATTAAGGGGTAAGTCATGGCTGCAGCTAAAAAACAAGCCGCTGGTAAAATTAAAGTAACGCAAACAGGTAGCCCCATCGGTCGCCCTGCGAAGCAGCGCGCTACACTTAGAGGCCTTGGCCTCAACAAATTGCGTCGTTCTAGTGAGCTGGAAGATACTCCAGCTGTGCGCGGAATGATAAAAACCGTTCACCATTTGGTGCAAGTAGAAGAAGCATAATTTCTTTTGCCAGAGAATATAGTTAATTAAAGGTTTTAGCCATGAAGCTGAATGAAATTAAAGATAATGAAGGCGCACGCAAAGGCCGTATGCGCATTGGACGCGGTATTGGTAGCGGCAAAGGTAAAACCGGTGGCCGTGGTGTAAAGGGACAAAAATCCCGTACCGGCGTCAGCATTAATGGATTTGAAGGCGGTCAAATGCCTTTGTTCCGTCGCTTACCTAAGCGCGGCTTCAAAAGCATTAATCGTAAAGCCTACGAAGTCATCAATCTTTCTGATCTTCAACGTCTCGTTGATGAGAAAAAAGTGGATGCCTCCAAGCCTTTGAATAGTGAAATTCTGCAACAGGCAGGTCTGGTGCATAACAATAAATTTGGCGTTAAACTGCTGGCTAAAGGCGAACTTAAAGCGAAAGTTACTGTAGAGGTGGCTAAAGCCTCTGCTGCTGCGCAAGAAGCCGTAAAAAAAGCTGGTGGTAAAGTAGTTCTTCCAGAAGCAAAGAAAGCCGCATAAGGTTTTTTAAGCTTCTGGCTACTCTTCTCCCTCCCGCCGCAACCTCCTAGCAGGTGGAAACATGACATCTTCCGCAGAGCGTCTCGCCGCTAACATGAATCTTGGTGCCTTTGGTAAAGCAGATGAGCTTAAGAAGCGTCTGTGGTTTGTTATTGGTGCATTAATTGTGTACCGTATTGGTACTTATATTCCTCTGCCTGGCATCGATCCTAATATGCTTGCCGAAATTTTCCGTCAACAAGGCGGTGGAATTTTGGGAGTGTTTAATATGTTCTCGGGTGGTGCGTTGGGGCGGATGTCAATCTTTGCGCTAGCTGTCGTACCCTATATTTCCGCATCCATTATCATGCAGCTCATGACGGTAGTTTCTCCCCAAATGGCTGCAATGAAAAAAGAAGGGGAGGCCGGCAAGCAGAAAATTAATCAATATACTCGTTATGGAACGGTTGTGCTTGCAGCTCTGCAGGGTTGGGGCATTGGAGTTGGTTTAGAGAACATGACAGCCGGTGGAGATTCCGCTGTATTAATGCCAGGATTCTTATTCCGCTTCACAACAGCACTGACACTCGTTGGTGGCACAATGTTCTTAATGTGGCTGGGTGAACAAATTACCTCACGCGGTATAGGAAATGGAATTTCGCTTATTATTTTCGCAGGGATCGTTGCAGAATTTCCCGGAGCATTATATCAAATGCTTGCCGGCGCGCGCAGCGGTTCTGGTATGTCCATTGAGCTGGTATTGATCGTCATTGCGATTGCCGTAGGATTAGTTCTATTCATCGTATTTATGGAGCGCGCACAGCGCCGTTTGGTGGTGCAATATCCAAAACGCCAAGTGGGGAATAAGCTTTATCAAGGTGAGAAATCTCATTTGCCGCTAAAACTCAATATGGCAGGTGTTATTCCACCTATATTTGCCAGCTCTATTCTGATGTTTCCCCTTACTATTGCCAGCTTCAACTCCGGCGAAAGCTCCGGCTGGTTGCAATGGATTACATCATATATTTCTCATGGGCAGCCTTTATATGTGGCGCTGTATATTGCCATTATTATATTCTTTAGCTTCTTTTATACTGCGGTGGTATTCCCCCCGAAAGATGCCGCAGATAATTTGAAAAAGAATGGCGGATTTATTGCAGGGATACGTCCAGGGAAAAATACAGAAAATTATATTGATTATGTACTTACGCGCCTTACCACGGTTGGAGCTTTATATATTGCCTTTGTATGCGCCGTACCAGAATTACTGATTTCGAATTATAATGTGCCTTTTTATCTTGGTGGCACCAGCCTGCTAATTGTGGTGAATGTTACCATGGACTTTGTGAGTCAAGTACAGTCGCACTTGTTTGCACATCAATATGAAGGTCTGTTGAAAAAATCAAAACTACGTGGCAGACGCGCATGAATCTTATACTTCTTGGCCCTCCAGGTGCTGGCAAAGGTACACAGGCAAAGTTTTTGCAGGATAAGCACCAATTGGCGCATTTATCGACTGGGGACATGTTGCGGGCTACGGTGGCATCCGGCTCTACTATGGGTAAAAAGTTACAAGATATTATGTCCAGCGGAAATTTAGTGCCTGACGCAATTATGGTGGATATGATCCGTGACCGCATTGCACAAGATGATTGTAAACATGGTTTTATACTCGATGGGTTTCCTCGCACTATCGCGCAAGCCGAAGCGCTTGATGATATGCTGGAACGTGAGAACCGCGCATTGAACCATGTTATCGAGCTGAAGGTGCGCGATGATGAAATGGTTGAAAGAGTATCAGGACGGTTTGCTTGCGCTGTATGTGGAGAAGGCTACCACGACAGTTTTAAGCAACCGAAAGAAAAAAATGTCTGTAATATTTGTGGAGCAGTAGAATTTACGCGCCGCAAAGACGATCAACCTGAAACGGTGAAGCGCCGGTTAGAATCGTATCACCAGCAGACAGAGCCGTTATTGCCATATTACCAAAAACGCGGCGTTTTGCGTAGCGTGGATGGCATGGCAGACATAGAAGAGGTTACAAGGCAAATAAATGCGCAACTAAGCGCTAAAGCTATTGACTTGTGACCAAATGTGCGTATTATCGTCCATCTTCGCCAACTGACATGTTGGCTGATGGTGCTAATTATGCAAATTTTTTAGTACTGATGAACTAGATTTTGGGAGTATGACTGTGGCTCGTATCGCAGGGGTAAATATACCGACAGCTAAACGCTTAGATATTGCATTGACGTATATCCATGGAATTGGACGCGCCAAGGCGAAAGAAATTTGTTTGAAAACAAATCTTCCAGTGGATAAGCGCGTGAATGAACTCACTGAAGATGAAGTGATTAAAGTGCGCGAAACCATTGACCGCGATTATACCGTAGAAGGTGAATTGCGCCGTGAAGTGGGTATGAACATTAAGCGTTTGATGGATCTGGGTTGCTATCGCGGCCTCCGTCACCGTCGTCGCTTACCTGTTCGGGGACAGCGTACCCATACAAATGCACGTACGCGCAAGGGCAAAGCGAAGCCCATCGCTGGTAAAAAGAAATAAGCTGAAAGTAGGTTAAAATTATGGCTAAGCAGGAAGCGAAACGCGTTAAGCGCCGCGAACGTAAAAATATCACTTCAGGTGTGGTGCATGTGAACGCCTCGTTCAATAACACCATCATTACTATCACAGACATGCAAGGCAATGTGATTTCCTGGTCTTCTGCCGGCTCACAAGGCTTCAAGGGCTCGCGCAAATCTACACCATACGCTGCGCAAATGACCGCAGAAGATGCAGGTCGTAAAGCTCAGGATCATGGTTTGATGAATGTTGATGTATTAGTAAAAGGCCCTGGTTCAGGACGCGAATCAGCTTTGCGTGCTTTGCAGGCTATTGGTTTTACCGTTTCGTCAATTAAAGACGTTACGCCAATTCCGCATAATGGTTGCCGTCCACCTAAACGCCGTCGCGTATAAGTGGAAACTGCGGTGTGGGACGCTACGCCACTAAGACTAAATGCGAAACCGTATAAAGATATATACTCTATAAGCTAGGGATGGGTGCTGTGATTAGCAAAAACTGGAAAGAATTAATTAAACCTTCGAAACTCGTTATTGAGCCAACCAAACGCAATCAAAATGAATCGGTTGTTGTTGCGGAGCCTTTAGAGCGCGGCTTTGGTTTGACACTCGGTAATGCGCTTCGTCGCGTATTGCTTTCTTCACTGCAAGGCGCTGCCATCACCTCTATCAAGATCGATGGTGTGTTGCATGAGTTTTCATCTATTCCTGGTGTGCGTGAAGACGTGACAGATGTAGTGTTGAATCTCAAAACTTTAGCAATTAAAGTTGGTAGCCCTGAGCGCAAAAAACTGACGCTGAAAGCTACTGGCCCTTGCGAAGTAACTGCAAGCATGATCAGCTGCCCCGCCGATGTAGAAATTATCAATGGCGAGCAAGCAATCTGTACGCTTGATAAAGGCGCTAAGATTGATGTAGAAATGACCGTGGATACTGGCAAAGGCTATGTTCCTGCTTCGCAAAACCGCCCTGAAGATGCACCAATCGGGCTGATACCTGTAGACGCACTTTACAGCCCTATCAAACGCGTGTCTTATAAGGTAGAGAACAGCCGCGTAGGCCAAGTGACCGATTATGATAAATTGTCATTGTTTATTGAAACAGATGGAACTGCCGATGCGGAAGACGCTGTAGCATTTGCTGCACGTATTTTGCAAGATCAACTACAGCAATTCATTAATTTTGAAGAGCAAGAAGTTGAAGAGCAGAAGAAAGAATCTGATGAATTGCCGTTCAGCCCCTATTTGCTGAAGAAGGTAGAAGAATTGGAGCTTTCTGTACGTTCGGCTAACTGCCTTAAAAATGACAATATTGTGTATATTGGTGATTTGGTGCAGAAAACCGAATCTGAAATGTTAAAAACACCAAATTTTGGTCGCAAGTCACTTAATGAGATTAAGGAAGTGCTGCAAAGCATGAATTTGCGCTTTGGTATGGATGTTTCAGGCTGGCCGCCAGAAAACATTGAAGAATTGGCTCGCAAATACGAAGAGCCCTATTAAACCTCTGGGTAGCACTCGAAAAGCTACAAGCTTTTTTATGTTGCCTCTAGTATGCAAACGAAGATCGCAGTCTAAACTGCGTTATAAGTGAAAGGAATGAGCCATGCGTCACAACATGAGCGGACGTAAGCTGAATCGCACCAGTTCACATCGCAAGGCGATGTTTATGAACTTATCTAATGCGCTGATTAAGCATGAGCAAATCACAACAACGTTGCCAAAAGCAAAAGAGCTACGCCCTTTTGTTGAGAAGTTGATTACATTGGGTAAGCGTGGAGATCTGCATGCACGTCGTCAGGCGTTGTCGATTTTGCAAGATAAAGCAATGGTTGAAAAATTGTTTGATGCTTTGGCAAAGCGCTATAAAGAGCGCAGCGGCGGTTATAGCCGTGTGTTAAGAGCTGGATTCCGCTATGGTGATAATGCTCCTATGGCGATTATTGAATTTGTTGATCGCGATGTGGATGCTAAGGGCAAGGATTCTGGCCCTGTCTTTGATGAGGAAGAAGTAGACGCAGGCGCAAATAAGAAAACTGCCGCAGCCTAACAGGCATATAAAACGGTTTTATTGATTGATAGAAACGGCTTCTTTTTAAAGGAGCCGTTTCTTTTTGCGCGGTATTTTAGATAGCAGTGATATACCAATGCAAATTGACTGGTAATATATCGACATAGAGTTCAGATGGATATTATAGAATGCATGTGTAATTTTATGCTATAGATGCAACATAACAATGTCCTTTAAATACATGCCGCGGCATCTTTTACACGTGATTGAGCGTTATAATAAAGGTGATTATACAGTTGCAAGGCATGGCCTTGAAAAATTGGTGTGTAGTGACACAACTCAACACGAAGCATTCTATTTATTAGGAAAAATTTATGTAAAACTGGAAAAGCATGAAGCGGCTGTTACAGCATTTCGGACTTGTTTGGAGATTAGAAGTGATCTGAGCCAAGTGTGGAATGATTTGGGCAGTTGCTGCATGAAAATGCAAACATACAGCCGCGCCGCAATGGCATTTGAGCAGGCACATTATTATGCACCGGAAAACGCCCAATATTGTTGCGACTTAGGTAAAGCGCATCGCATGCTGAATAACTTTGAGGAGGCCAAGCACGCTTTGCAACGCGCCGTGAAGCTGGATGACAGCTTATATGAGGCGTGGCGCAACCTGGGTTTGGTGCATGTTGCATTAGGGCAAAGCGATGCTGCATTGGCTAGTTATGCCGAAGCGCGAAAATGCGACCCGCAGAATTCTTCCGTGCTTATTAATATTGGCAATTTACTAAAATCGCTAGGGGATAAACATCATGCCATAGCTGCTTATAAAGAGGCACTATCTTTGCAGCCTGACTGTGCTGATAGCCACCGACAGCTCTCTTTGGTAAAGGCTTATACACAGAAAGATGAAACGTTGATAGCGGATATGACGCAACGCTATCACGAGTATCTTGCCTGCAACCAAAATGAAAGCGCTATTACTATGGGGCTTGCTCTTGCCAAAGCTCATCGCGATAGGAATGAGCAGGCGGCAGCATGGGAATATTTGCACATGACGCGACGGGCAATGCGTGAAAAATATTTGTATGATGGTGCTGCTGTAGCGCAGTGGTTCGATGCGATTATGACTGCATATTCTGCACCCATGCAATTAGGTGTTGCCACCGACAACCAGTGCTCAGACAGAGAGTTCTCACCAATTTTTATTGTGGGTATGCCACGTTCTGGCACATCGTTGATTGAGCAAATTCTTGCAAGCCATCCGCAAATTTATGGGGCAGGGGAATTAAATGACATACAAATTATTGTGCAGCGAACATGGCCACAACTGACAGGTGCATCATATCCGAAGAATGCAGAAAAGATTCAACCTGAGCAGTTAGAGCAATTAGAAGCTGAATATCTCAATCGAATGAAAGCATATGCGTTCCCGCCTTCACAGCGGATAACGGATAAAATGCCAGGAAATTTCCGGTATTTGGGTGTGATCTATCAGTTGTTTCCTCAAGCGAAAATTGTACATTGTGTGCGCAACCCACTGGATAATTGTGTGTCGATTTATCAGCATTATTTTGCCGATAGACACCGTTATGCCAATGATTTGAACGATTTGGCCGATTATTATAAGATTTACCAAGAGCTTATGGCGCATTGGCATTCGGTGTTGCCTGAGAATGTGATATTAGATGTATCTTATGAAGACTTGGTTTCTAATCAGCGATTCCATACGCGCCGTTTACTAGACTTCTGTAACATTTCGTGGGATGATGCCTGCCTTGCGTTTCATAAAACACAGCGCCAAGTAACAACTGCTAGCGCTGTGCAGGTGCGCCAGCCTCTATATGCCTCGTCGGTTAACCGGTGGCGTAACGAGGCTGAATATGTGCAGCCGTTAGTGAATGCATTCAAAGTGTAAACTACAGATTACGGAGCCTGATTTGACGGCTGATTCCGCCTCTTTATCTACAGATATGCTGACGCCGGAAATTTCTTATGCACAGGCTAAGGAAGGGGTGATGCATGTGCGCTTTAGTGGCGATTGGTTGATGCTGTCAGGGAACATACCTCCATCTGAAACACTCAAAAAAATGATTTGCGATCCACAGCGCAAGACATCGCGTTTGTTATTAGAGCTGGACGAAGTGCGCCAATGGGACACTTCGTTGGTTTCTTTGTTATATAGCCTGATAAAATGTGCAAAAGATGCTGAAGCTGAATTTGCATGGAAAGGCGCGCCAAAGGGAATTGAAAGCTTGTTGGAAATGGCAATACAGTCAAAAGCAACACAAAAAAATGATAGTGTGCATCGTGCCGAATTGCCAGAAAAGCTTGGAGGGTTGGTATTATCTGCCCATGAGGTAACCGACCGTGTGCTGACATTCATTGGCGAAGTGGTGCTTTCTTTCGGACGGCTTGTAAAACATAAAGCGTATTTTCGCCGAGTGGATTTTTTTGATGCCGTGACCGAGGTCGGCCCCCGCGCTTTACCTATTGTAACGCTTATAAGCTTTTTAGTGGGAATGATCCTTGCATTTGTGGGGGCAATGCAGCTGCGTCAATTTGGAGCGCAAGTATTTGTGGCGAATTTGGTGGGCATTGCCATGGCGCGTGAAATGGGCGCTATGATGACGGGTATTGTGATGGCAGGGCGCACGGGGGCATCTTACGCTGCACGGCTGGGCACTATGCAGGTGAATGAAGAAATTGATGCGCTGCGCACCAATGGTATTAATCCTATGGATTTTCTGACGCTGCCGCGCTTGTTGGCGCTAATGCTGATGATGCCTTTATTGGCCATATATTCTGTAGCAATGGGAATTGTGGGAGGCATGACTATTGGTGTATTAATGCTGGATTTGTCACTGGTGGAATATTGGCACCAAACGATGGAGGCCGTTCCGCTCAACCATTTTTGGGCGGGGCTAATTAAAAGCGTGGTATTTGCATTGGTGGTTGGTATTGCCGGTTGCTATCATGGAATGCGATGTGGACGTAGCAGCGAGGCTGTAGGGCAAGTTACTACTCGTGCTGTGGTGAGCGGCATTGTATTTATTATCATGACAGATTCCCTATTGACGGTGGTTTATGATGTCATTGATTTCTAATAAGGCACTACCAAAGAATGCCGAAAACACGCCTATTGTCGTGGAAAATTTAACCATGGCATATGGCGAAAAGGTAATTCAGAAGAATTTGAACTTTACGGTGAATAAAGGTGAAACCTGTATCATTATGGGCGGATCAGGCTGCGGAAAAAGTACCTTAATGCGCCATTTAGTAGGCTTAAAGATGCCAGCAGAAGGAAAGGTGTTTTTGCAAGGAATGAGCTTATGGGATGCGGAAGAAGACGAACGCAACCGTTTGCTGAGGCATATTGGCGTAATGTATCAGGCAGGGGCGCTATGGAGTTCGATGACACTAGAAGAAAATCTCGCACTACCATTGCAGCGCTACACTAAGCTGGGCAAAGGCGAAGTGAGCGATATGGTGGCATTGAAGCTAGCCTTGGTGGGATTGGCAGGATTTGAAGGCTATTATCCTTCAGAAATTTCCGGTGGTATGCAAAAAAGGGCTTCCATTGCACGGGCGATGGCGCTGGATCCGGATATTGTTTTTTTTGATGAACCTTCCGCAGGATTGGATCCTATCACGTCGCGCCAGCTCGATGAGTTGATTATTGAGCTGCGTGAAAGCCTGCACACCACATTTGTGGTGGTGACACATGAACTGCAAAGCATCTTTACTATTGGCACAGATAGTGTTTTTTTGGATGCGCAAACCAAAACTATGATTGCCCAGGGTCACCCGAAGCAACTATTAGAGGAATCGGATAATCCGAAGGTAAGAGAGTTCTTATCACGGGGTGAAACAAAGAAAGAGCAGGCCAGCTATGGCGGATAAAAAGAAAAAAAGTGCAAAATTGATCGGCACATTTGTTGTGGGTGGTATTGTGTTGTTTTTGGCGGGTTTAATCGCCTTTAGCAGTTCCAGCTTATTTTCACGACGTGTTGAATTTGTGATGTATTTTGATAGTTCTTTGAAAGGGCTAGATATTGGCTCGCCTGTGTCGTTTCGTGGGGTGCAGATTGGCCATGTAACGAATATTGTGATGGAAATAGACCGTGAGCGCAAAAAGGTTTTAACCCCAGTATATGTGGTTATTGAGCCAGAAAAATTCAAAGGTAAAGGACTTACTGACCAAATTAGCCTGTTAGCAGAACCGCCGATTAAGAGCATGGTGGAAAAAGGTCTGCGTGCGCAATTGCAATCGCAAAGTCTGATTACCGGTCAAATGAATGTGGAGTTGGAATTTCGCCCCAGTTTTCCTGCGCGGTATCGTAAGGATGAGCCGGGTGGCGTTGATGAAATTCCTACCATTCCCTCTCAGTTTGACAGAGTCCAGGGAGCAGTAGAAACCATTCTAGAAAGCTTTAGGAAACTCGAATTGCAAAAACTGGCAGACACTACGGTTGGCACTATGGAAACTGCTCACGCTGCCGCTTATGAGTTTTATACACTGCTGCATAAGTTGAATGCGCGTATTGATCCTATTCTTGCGAATGTAGATGGCGCATCAGAAGAAGGGCGTAAAGCGCTTGTAGAGTTGCAAAAGACGCTTAAAGAGCTGAACGTCTCTGCAGATAAAGCAACTGCAATGTTTGCGGCAATTGATAAAGAGGTGGCTTCTGTATCGCCCGCGCTAAATAAAGGGGTGGAAAACGCACGTACAGCATTTGACGAGGTGGCAACGGCGATGCGCGCTATGCGTGAACTCGCGGATTATCTGGAAAGAAACCCGGATGCATTGCTGACAGGCAAACAACAAAATCGGAGATAGACATGAAGGCATATTATGCGTGGATAGCGGCATTGCTTTTGGTGGCGGGATGTAATACCCCAGCATTAGATAATCTGGGAAATATTGGTAAAGAAAGCGACCCTACACGATTTTATACTTTGCGGGCGATAGAGCAGGCGATGCCTGAAGGTGCAGCTGCTATGCCTTATACGTTGGTAGGGGTGGGGCCGGTGATGGTAACTGATTATCTGGATCGCTCGCAAATCGTTATTCGAGTAACGGATAATCAATTAGAGCTATCTGAATTTGACCGTTGGGCGGGAAATCCTGATAAAGAAATTCAGCGTGTATTGGCTGCTAATTTGGCAACGCTTTTAGGCACATCGCGTATTACAACCTATCCATGGAAAACGGCAATAGTACCGGAAATCAGCGTGGAAGTGAATGTAGAGCGTTTTGAATATGCTTATACAGGGGAAACGTGGCTGGTTGCGAACTGGCAAGTGTTTACGCAAGATGGCAGAAACATTGTTGCCTTTCAGCGCAGTGAACTTAAACGCGCGTCGGGGAAAGAGTATAATGAAATTGCTCAGGCCTTGAGTGAGCTGGTAGCTGATTTATCTACACAAATAGCAAGCGAGATTCGCAAGACAGCAGCACCGAGTACGGTGAGATAAACTTTCTTTGCGCAAGTCACACGATTGTAATACATGTTTGCTATAATTTCTTTATTAGAAAATTCTGTAGCAATGATTGAGCAATAATGTCTAAAGAGCGCAGTAAGTTTAGTTTTATATACCTACCTAAAGGGGCAGAAAAAGATATTCCGCTGCCTACTCGCGCCGTGATGGCTAAGCGCGGGGTTCGCCATGCACATTTGATTGATGAGGAATCGCACCCAGATTTAAAAGAAACAATAGATGGAATTGCTACTAAAGCCGAAGTCAAGGGGTTAAACTCCTACCTTCTTCAAGGTAAAAAATTAGGAGAAAATTCTTTTGGTTTTAGCTTTGGAAAGCCAGTACTTGGTGTATCTGAAACCGCGTTAGATTTATTTAATAGTAAAGAAACCTCGGCAGTTATCGCGCATGAAATGGGGCATATTAAAAATGGTCTCAAGGAGCGGGCGCTTATTTCTGTTGAAGGTATAGTTGGCGCAGCAGCAGGGTGGTTTGGCGCAGAAATAGTAAAAGATGTATTTGAAAAACCCTCTCCTAAGCCTAGAGATATTTTAGCTGATAAAGATGGTTCAGATACGATGTTGCTTAAATATGTTGGAGTTTTAGGAGGAGCAGCGCAAGGTAGCTTACATGCTGCGCGAGAAAATGAACTTAAAAATGATCGATTCAGCGCCAGCATAGAAGAAGGAAATGGTGTGGCGCTGATGAGTGCTGCAAGCAAGGCTCTGCGCATACCACATGAGAAACTCAATGGCAGCAATATAGCGTCTTCTATTAAAAGCGTATTTTCAGCCCACCCTTCTTTAAGAAACAGAATGAAAGCTTTGGATGTTACACCGGAAGACATTGCCGAGTTTCAGGCAAAGCATGATGATGGGCAGAAGCGAGAACCTGTTATACCTCAACAACCTGAGTCTAATTCGCAAGCGGTGTCTCCTGACCATCTTAAAAAAGATAACGATGAAAGAATTGGCCATGACGCATCGGATAAAGGCGGTGAAAAACCACAATGGCGAAGCCGTGTGGAGCAAGATGCTGCGGCGGATATTACGAGATAAATTATTTGCGTGAAATACGCACTAAACTAAAGATTTTTACCAATTCTTGGTGGCCTGCCATTTCGGCATAAATCTTAGGTTCCACCCCCATGTCGTCTTTTGATTCAACATTTGCATGTGCTAGCAAAAGTGCTTCGGTAATAGGCACATTGCCTTGCTGTGCTGACCAATGTAGTGGTGTGCGGCCAAAGTTATCACGCACATTCGTAGGTATGCGCAAATCATTAAGGGCAAACTGCACCATCTGCTTATTGCCAGATTTTACTGATAGATGCAGAGCAGTTTCTCCCCCGTTGTTAGCGGCGGTGCTTTCTGCGCCTTCGGAAAGGGCATTGCGTGCGGCTTCGATATCGGCATTCTCGCAGGCCAGCAAGAAGCGATCGTTAAGATTCTCATCTGTTTTAGTAACCTTATAATTCATTACGAGCTTTCATCGTTAGCGTGAGTAGTAACCGTAGCATAGCACAGATAATTTTTTTATTATATTATCCTCTGATTGTGCAGAGTGAATGAATATATGACGCAGATTGGCCTTGATATGCTACGAGTAGTAATATTAGTTGCAGGCGAGAGGTGGAGCTCTGAATTATATTTGAAGATTTACTCTGTAAAAAAGTTCTCATACATGCTCCTTAATCGCCGTTATATGCCCTGACAACCTCCGCAAATGCTATGGGTATGATTAAATTTATCAAAGATTAATTAATATATTCTTACTCTTTGCTAAAATACAATCTATTCGCGGGAAAGTGTTGGCAGAACTTTACACGCTAAGAAACAAAAATTATTTTCGGTGCGTTAATAGTTCATTAATACATAAATGGTAGTTTGTTTCTTCTGCTTTGTTTTAAATAGAGCATAAACTAAGAATTTTACGCGGAGGTTACCATGCAAAATACTACCAGAGAAATTTTGTTGCGCCATCCTGCCTATACACTGGAGCTGCTAAAAAACTGGAGCGAAACCGGTGAGCCGCGCCATGCATTTATGATGCATCCTGCAATTGAGGGGCGTCGCAATGCGCACCAAGAAGGTGTTAATCTGATGATGGGTGAAGGGCATGATGTTTCGCGCCGCGATATGCATTATGCTATTTATCTTTTTCAAAAATTCCACATGACTCAGCCAGAAATTGCTCAGGCTGGAAATAGTTGATCTTTTCATTTTCTCTAGATTACTTGCTCTGCATTCATGCGTTTGCAGAGCATTTTTTTGTTATGATAAAGATAGTTATTGAGGGGGCATAAAAAAACCCGCCTGCAAAGAGGCGGGTTTTTAAATCTATTTTATCCGAAGCTGGCTTATACCATTTTATCGGAAGCAGATTTGAAGGTAGATTGCAATTTGCCACCAAGAGTGGTCATAGCTGCAATTGCAGCAACTGCGATAAGCGCGGCGATAAGGCCGTACTCAATTGCGGTTGCACCGGATTCGTCGTTCATTAGATTTTTTATCATTTTCATGATGTCTACTCCTTAGATGTAGAAACGGCCAAAATTTTCTGGCTTTTTATACGATGAAATTATGTGGTTTATACCAAGCATATTTCATTACTCAACACGCTGGAGTCTTCCAGCTAACTATAATAGTAGCAGACAGATAGAAGTATAGCAAGAGCAATTTGGCAAATAATGCATGAAAAAACAGTGGCTTTTTAAGTAAAATTTTAATTAATTTGATATTAAAGTTTATTAAAAGCACCTTTTTTATGCGCATTAAGATTAAATTAAACCTTAGTTGTTATACTTAATATGTGAGGTATGAGAATGCGTGTAATATTACATGATTTATTCAAGGATGAAACAGGAGCAAGTGCCATAGAATATGGCTTTATTATGCTGTTGATCGCTGTGGCATGTATAGCAGCTATCACCCGTCTAGGTACCCAGACGAGTGATTTTTTTACTACTGCTGGAAATGCGTTTGGTTAGCCGTTCAATTATTTCCCTGCCAATGATTAACTAATAATTCAAGTCCATGCATGGCAGGGATATTTTTTAGTTCGGATTTCGTTAAGTGCTTATAACTAGGATCGTTGAACACACATAATCGCAACGTGCCTATCAAAAAACCTTTGCTGTGTAGTTTAGCGCTAATAGCTTTATATTCGTCATGATATTTTTTTCTCCATTCAGGCTCTTCGAGGTTGGGTGGGCAATATTGCGAATGCTGGGTGAGATCGACAGCCTTAGTAAATGGGGTGCCATAGCGCAACTCATACAGCCAACGAAGATGCAATGCGCACCACAAGTGGCGATCGTTAATAAACTTATTCTCAAATAAATAATCGATAGTTTCACTTGTTGCCTTTACGGCACGTTTGGCGGTTAATTCCGGGGTGCCATGGTCTGTGGCTGCCCTTTGTACGGCAGGTCTGCCCCGCTTACTACGAAAACCTTTACGCATAACATTCTCCTTGGATATATTTATAAACAGCGTGAAGCGCTTTGCGTGGCCTTAGGGTGAATTAGGATTTGAGAGTAATCTGATTTGGAAAGCAGAGGAAGGGGGGTAAAATTAGTGTGTGGTCGTGAAGGTTGGTTTTTTGGAGTGGTCGGTATGTAATACTTGCGTTCAAGTTTTGAAGGTAGGGCTTTTGATGCTGCACGTTTTTCTGCCATCCCCTGCCGCCAAACACATCCGCGTTCTATAGCAGCCATCGCCTTGTGACGTATGACTTGGGGATCACGACCGGCGTTTTGGCATACGGTAATGAAATCTTCGCTATTGCCTAATAGCCAGCGAATTGCCTTTGCCTTCTCATGCTGGGCTTCTGGCTTGCGAGACTCGCTTCCTGCGTCCATCAGGGCTTGGGTTATAACGGCTGTCCATAATGCAGTTTCACCCTTAACCGGGTTGAAAGCGTCTTGATCAAATGCATCGCATTCCCGTTTTGAAACAGAAAACTTGGATAAATCCTGATTTTGCTTTGTGTTTATGCTTTTGCCTGTCATAATGCCCTCTATATATTGAAATTTATATATTATATTATGCTGGTCTCTGCGACTTCTTGTTATAAAAACATGATATATCCTAGTTTTTCTATCTGGAAGTAAAAAAATGCATTATTTACTAAGCCTCAGGTTGTATAAATAAATTACGCAGAATATTGTATCTTTACGACAGAAGTTTAACTGGTTGTGTAAGTGAAAATTTAAAATGAAATATTTTTTTAAATTGGATGAATTTGTGATTTGATAGAACCCTCTGTAGCAAAATGATGCATAGTGTAGATATCTTTCATAAGTGGAGGGTTAGCCTTGTCTTTAAATGCAAAATCTTTTACTGTGTTGCTATACTTTTTTGAGGGGGTGTAATGTCACAAAAGACAGACTCAAGATCGCTTGAAATGGGTGAGTTCACCTTTCATGATGATTCACGCCATACCAAAGTTGCACTGGGTAAAAGTTTTTCTGTAGTGAATGCGGGTGTGGGGCTTGATGGTATTAAAGCCTTGATTGATAAACCTGCACCAACTCAACAAACCTGGAATCACTCCGCAGACTTAATTGCTATGCAGGTAATCAGTCCCCGGTATGGCACATCCAGATGGAACGTAGCGTGCGAAGAAAGCATTACTTTCCCTAAACGACATCGCGCATTTGTTAGCCAAGTGGATAAACCGATAGATTATCATATCGGAGTGGATTCGCATTTAACTGTAACATGCGAGCCGCAAGATTTAATGGAATCGCTGCCGGATTCGGTGTTTGGAATGGTGCTGGGGGTAGCCACTGGTATCAGCGAGGCAAAAAAATTGCTGCATGATGCAATGAGCCGATCTGAAAATTATAGTATCGTGCAGAAAAAACGTGAGTGGCGTGCACCACGGTTTAGCTTTTCGCTCCGCACTGCAAATGGCTCTCCTTTTGTGGAGCGCTGGTCTTTTGCTGTACAGGAATCTGCAACAGATGATAAACGTTTTCGGGTATGGATTGAGCAGCAGCGTACCGGTAAAGAAACGCATCTTATGCTGTTAGCCAATGGCGATGTAGAAGGCATGCAAGAGTTAGAAGCGTTGCCAGCGGCAATTCATGGTGCGGGACTTGGCATGCTGCTTGGTATGAACTATGCGATCGAGCATTTGGAAAAAACGCAGCAGCGCAATAGCCGTGAAGCAGAAATTATGGCAGAACACGAACAACGCATGGCTATTTTGCAATCGCTTTCGGATAAAGAAGCGGAATTGGTGCTTGATCAATATGTAAATCAAATTCGTGAGCGCAGTAATAGCGAAGCTAATGAATAGTTTTGTTTTAGCGTTAGTCTAATCGCTTGCTTACTTCTTTTGCAAAATCCACACGATGCATCTTTTCGCGAACTTTAATTTTTACCCGTGTTTTGCCGCCGTAGCGTGCCGGGTCGTATCCCCATTTTTCAGCTTCGTAGCGAACGATGTCTTTATCATTAACCTCCCCGCGTTTTCCTGTTTTGTTGGGCACAATTTCAAATACTTTGCGCACTGTTCCATTCAGGAGCTGATAGCTCTTACCCATGTGTATGTCTTCAGATTTGAGCGGCATAAAAAAACTTGAGCAAAAAGTTAATGAATATCTATTGCGCCGTTTAGAAACCCAACAAGAAAAAGAGTGGGCATAGGCGTTGACTGTCAGCGAAGTTATAATCGGCAGTGGCAGGGTTATCGGTTGTGGTGCAAGCGGTTGCGTAGGTATCGGATGCCTTAGGTGCTTTGATGATACCAGTGCCGGGTAGGCTGTCATCGAGCTTTTTGTCAATTGCGCCTGCTTCATCAGGGGTGAACATGGGATTCCGTGTGCCACCTTTTGCCCAGTTTAAAAGACCACCTACCTGTATGACATGCCCATAGTATCCAACAAAATAATAGATACTGCTGGTAATGTCGCCACATGAGCGTATAGTATACCCGCCTCCAGCAATGGGTGTTCGCGGCACATTAACACCAGGGTTGGGAACGTCGCCACCGGAAACTTCATATTCGCCGTCGATTAATTCTGCTTTTCCCAAATGCTGGAATGCCGCCCATTGTTCATCAAAATCCGATGCACAACTTGTGTCATAGCTATTACCAATTACTCCATCGCCATCGCCATCATATGCATCGGCCCAGAAGCTAGTGGCTGTGCTGAAATCTCCGGGTAGTGCCATGTAGCGTTCTGAGAAGTTGTTTATTGCTGAGCGATACTCACTGACTTTTGAAATTGTAGCTTGTACCTCGCTGGAGCGAATCAGGCTTTTGCCCGTGAGAATTCCACCTGCAAGTAGGGCAATAATGGTGAGAACGATGGCCATTTCTACTAGTGAGAAGCCATTTTGTAAATTGCGGATGCAGGTTCTTGTTTGCATAAAGCGGCCTAATTCATTTGGGTAAAGATTAATGCACATTGACTACCTGAAGCAGTTAGATTGTATAGTGCAGTATCGGCACTACTTGTGGTGGCACAAGCATTTTTGAGATAGCCAGTGCCGCTATATGGCTCAAAACTTTGAATATAACCAAATGCGGGTTTGCCGTCATCGAATTTATTGTCGAGGCTGTAGGCATCTTCGGTGTTAAATAACGGAGTGCCGACATTGGCACCTGTGGCGCCTTGGTTTGAACTGCGAAATAACACAATGGATAATCCTTTGTCGCCCGGATAGGTTAATAGCCCTGCAAGCGTACTGACTTTAAAATAGTCTTCTGTTGTGCCGAGAGTGGCAGGATATAACGCGCCATTTTTATATGTTGAATCTCCGCAATGATTGCTGCTTAGGCAGGTGGCATTTTCGGCTGTACCCGCTCTTTGTCCGGTATAGCGACCAGAAAACATTTCGGCATTAGATAAATGTTGCCAGAAGCGGTGGGCTTCATAATAGGTAGTGCCATCACCCGCTGTTGTAATTCTTCCGTTACCATCGCCATTACAGGTTTCTTTTCCAACGGAAGCGGTGGTTTTGCAGGTATCGAAATCTGCATCTGCCGCACCCCAATGCTTTGTGGCATTATATAAATCACAGGGCAGTCCGCCGAAGCGCCTATTAAAATTGTGGATTGTATCACGAAGGCTGTTTGTTTCTGCTGTGACTGACTTTAGATCGGCAGCATGTTTAAGGTTCATCCCTGCAAGTATGCCGCCAACAATGAGTGATATGATTACTAACACCACAGAAAGCTCCACGAGGGAAAAGCCTGAATATGCATTGTCTGTGCAGGATTTTTGCGGGTGTGAAATATTTAACATGCATTTCTCTGTTAATGTGATGACATATAAAGTGATTATACGGTTAAGGACTTAACATTCTATTAATGAAAGGGATTTTATAGCATGGCGTGTGAATCTAAGGGGGCATTTGCCGCATGGCAAAAAACAACGCAGCAGCAACTAAAAGAATTGGCACAATTACGTCGAATTTTATCAACAGAGAGTCTGCGGCTAAAAAACATCTTAAATAAAAACTGTGCAGCGTCAGGTTTATTGGAAAAAGGGGCGCGGGAGCAGGCGGTGGCAGAGGTGATCAGGATTGCACAGGCGTATTTGAAACTGATATCGCAGGAACAAAGCTTATATGGAGAAATATTAAAGCAATTGGAGCATGCAAACAGCAAAAAAGCTGACTCACAATTATTAAGTGAGACAGAATGGCAAATGCTAGAAACTGCTATAGACAAGCGGAGAAAAGAGGAGCGCAGTCTAACAAATGCGGCGCAACAGGATGAAGGCGACAACTAAAATTAAAGTGCGCAGCTGCTTAAGCTTTGAGCATTAATTATTGTAAGAAGATAGGTAAGAATTACCAGATACGAGAAGGTAAGCGAGCGCTTAGTGCGGATGTCATCGCCATACAAGAAATTGCCAATGGCAAGGCCACCTTTTTTCATAAGCGCGGTAGCGTCTTTAATGGGGGCGGTCAGAGTTTGAGTACGGTTGGAATCTGCGTATGACATCGATTTATTCTCCCATAATAACTTTTCTTTAGTCAAGTATAGCAGAATGAAAAGCGTTTGTGTGCAAATTTTTTATTGAGGGGCGTAATAACGCATGAATGAGGAAGATCAGCTAAAAGATATTGCTGTGCGGTTGCGAAACAGCAATTTGAGAAAAAACTATGGACAGTTTTTGGAGGCGTGTTTTGCAACACTTAATCCGGCAACAGTGTATTGCCCGAACTGGCATATTGAATTGATTGGTGAATATTTGGAGGCGTGCAGGCAAGGAGAAATTACCCGGCTGATTATTAACATGCCGCCACGGGCTTTAAAATCGATTTGTGTGAGCGTTGCGTGGCCAGCGTTTTTGTTAGGTCAGAACCCTAGTGAGCGCATAATGACGGCAAGTTATTCTTCTGGGTTGAGTGTTAAACATGCATTGGATTGCCGGCGCGTGATGCAATCTCAGTGGTATGGTGATGTGTTTCCAGACACAATGCTGGCGCGGGATCAGAATGAAAAGCATAAATTTGCAACTACCGCTTTTGGCCATCGTATCGCAACTTCGGTGGGGGGGACGGCCACGGGTGAGGGGGGTAACTTTTTGATTATGGACGATCCGCAAAATCCATTGCAGGTAATGAGTGATGTGCAACGTACGCAAGCAAGCCAATGGTTTGATCATACTTTTGCAACGCGGTTGGATGATAAACGTAAAGGTGTGATTATTGTCGTTATGCAACGCTTGCATGAAGCAGATTTGAGCGGACATTTATTGAAAAAAGGTGGGTGGGAGCATTTGGTGTTGCCAGCGGTGGCTGAGCGCACGAGAATTTATGACTTTGGGCAGGTGCATAAAACGCAAAAGCGTGGTGAGTTGCTACATGTTGCGCGTGAAGACAAGCGTCAGATAGAGATGATTCGAAGAGAACTGGGAAGCTTTGCATTTGCAGCGCAATACCAACAAAACCCGCTGCCACTTGATACGGGGATGGTAAAACGTCATTGGTTTTTGCGTTATGATGCTCCGCCTGAAACGTGGGATCGTGTGGTGCAGAGCTGGGATACCGCAATAAAAACCGGTGTAGCTAATGATTGCAGTGTGTGCATTACGTTTGCTGAAAAAGAAGGCAGGCACTATGTGCTGGATGTGGGGGTGATGCGTGAAGAATACCCACAGCTCAAGCGTATGGTATTAAGATATGCCAAACAATGGAATGCGGATGCCGTGTTGATTGAAGACAAAGCCAGCGGTCAAAGCCTGCTACAGGATTTAAGGAAAGATAAAGCGGCGCCGCCATTGATTGCAACACTACCCAAGCAAGATAAAGTAACGCGTTTTGCGGCGGTGTCGGCTATGATTGAAGCCGGGCAAGTGGTATTGCCACAAAATGCGGTGTGGCTGGCAGAACTGGAACATGAGCTGTTGGCGTTTCCCCAAGGCAGGCATGACGACCAAGTGGATGCGCTTTCGCAATATCTGGCATGGATTCGGGAGGCGAAAAAGTCTCAGCACCGTATACGTGGATTATGAATAATAAATAGGTGCTAGGGTAGCCATTTGAGTATGGCGCATTCTTTGTTGTCGTTGGTTAAATAAGTCATTGGCGTTACACTGGTGTCCATGCATTTGCTGGCATCGCCTAATGCTGGCAAGCCGTATATATCGCCTTTACTGGCAAAGCCATCGTCTATTTTTCTATCTAATTCGAATGCTTCGCCCGGAGTGAGAAAGCCATCGTTCATAATGGCAGAAGGGACGGGCGTGGCAGCAATTAGCTGTGTGCCAGTGCGGTTTGCTTGTGTGCCATATGACACGCGCAAACCTACACCACTAATACTGGATTCAGGAACGTTAACCCCTATTTCATGCCCACTGCCATATGATCCTGTGTAGGTACCTAAAACGAGTTTTGCTTTGCTTAAATGCTCCCACACGCTTTCTTGCTCTTCGTTGCTGACATTACGGATTTGCATGTCACCATTGCCGTTAGATACGGAGCTGCTCCACAGGTCTACGGCTTCATTGAAGTCACCAGGAGGCTTGCCATATTTTGATTTAAACAGTTGCATATTGGTTTGTGTGGTGTGCAGATCTTCGGCAAATTCCTTAAGCTCGGTGCTTCTTATCATATCGGAGCCAACCAATATGCCACCTACAAGCAATCCAGTTATAACTAAAACAATAGAAAGCTCTACGAGGGAGAAGCCTTGGCGAAATTTAGAATGTGATGAGCATGGCATAAAAGGTTATCCGTGAAGTGATAATCAAAAGTTATTGCGGAAAATTAAAGGACAGACATCGCTTGTTGTATTTGTCCTTATATAATTTGCGTCAAAATCTGTAACGGAACTTCCATCATGGCAATTACTTGCAGCCCATTTACTAACGATATTGCCGCGTGCGGGTAGTCCATCGTCATATTTTTTATCTAATCCCCATGCTTCATCGGCAGTAAGGAAGGCGGTGTTTGGAGTAGAGGTTGCTGAAGCTTTGCCAACAAATAATGCGTGCCCATAGCTTCCATCAAAATATTGAGCACTACTTTCAACCGCTCCTATATAAAACATCCCCCATCCTACCCCGCTGATTTGGCTTGAGGGGGCATTGGAGCCTGGCACGCCATGCCACGCGCCACCAGGACCTTGAACTCCGGTGTATGTTCCTTCGATAAGACTTGCATTGGCTAAATGTTGCCACGCACGATGGCGCTCGTGGGTTACGGTGCCATCGGTAAGGTTAGATATAGTGGTGGCACCGTCGCCATTGCAGGTTGTTGGGGTGGTGCTGGGCGTAGTTAACGCAGCACACGCAGTATAGTCACTATTTTCGGGGCCCCAAATTTCCGTGGCATTAGCTATATCGCCGGGCAATGCATTATAGCGGTCTTGGAAAGTAAGAACTGCACGTACCAAATCTTCTTTTTGTTTGGCGATGGATTGAACCTCCGCATTATGGATTAAATTACGACCCAGTAGAACGCCGCCTATCAGCAAGCCGACAACCACTAGCACGATGGATAGTTCAAGCAGGGTAAATCCGCTGGAATAGCTGCTGTGGTTACGTGAATATGGACGCATAATAATTCCTGTATTTTAAAATTGATCGACCAATACGATACCGCAGGTTTTGATGTCGTTTTGAACATTATAAGCAGTATCTTCAGAGCAATCGACAGAGCATGACAAGCCAATCACCTGCATTTTCCCATTGGTGGGCAAGCCATCATCAATTTTTGCATCAAGCGTTTTGGTTTCTTGTGGGGTGAGTAGACCTTCGACGCCGTCACTCATACCAATATTAAAATCTTCGGTGGCAGTATAGCCAGCGAATACCAACACATTGCCGCGCAGATTTTTACCTGTGCTGTCGTTGCATGAGTTGTATAGCCCCCATGTAGTGCCAATATTCCAGCCAGAAGCGCTGCTATAATCGGATTTTGGAGCATTGATGCCGAATATAGCGGTGGATCCGGCAGGGCGTAGCGGGGCAGATTCGTAGGCGGTTACAGCTGCGGAGCTATGTGCAACGCCAGTGTAGAAACCATTTATTAATTCGGCATTATTTAAATGCTGCCATGCACGGAACATTTCGTATAGCTGGCCGGTAGTCGTGGTGTATGTGCCAGCGCCAATGCCACCAACAGAGCCATCGCCGTTGCCGTTGCATGTTGCGGTGCTGCTTTGAGTGGCGGCTATGGTAATGCAGGTGGAAAGAGTAGCATTAAGCTGTCCCCAAATATTTTCAGCATTCGGAAAATCTCCAGCATTATATTTATAGCGATCTTTGAAAGTGCGAAGCGCCTGAGAAAGAGTTTCGCTTTCATTGGCAACAGCGCGGATTTTTGCGGAGCGAATCATATCCGCACCCACAAGCGCACCACCAATAGCAATGGCAATAATTACCAATACAATGGCCATTTCTGCCAGTGTAAAACCCTGCGTGGTGGAGGGGGCGTTATAGGGGGGGGTAGAGGTTTTGCTTACCATATCATCCTCAAAAATCCGCTTTGATATAAATCTGACACACGCGATCTTTGCCGTTGGTATTGTATATTGCGTCTACATCGTTTTCGTCGGTTGCAGCACCTAAAGTGGTGAGGCTACAGCCAGCAAAAGGGTTGCCTACGCCTGTAGCATGGGGCACGACTATAGCGCCTGTAGCTGGATTTCCATCATCAAGCTTATTATCTAATTCCCATATTTCGGCTGGGGTAAAAAGCGGCGTGAAATTATTTAATGTATTCGATCCGCCCCATATGGAAAACAGATGGGTATCGTAATTGCCTTCGAATAAATAAAACGGATCGCGCTGGGCATCTGTGCTATCGCGGAAAAAGACACGCCAGCAGCCATCGCGAAATGCGGATTTTGGACAATTGATGCCTGTTTGATGTCCTTCACCAGCGCTGGCAGTGGAGCCAACTCCGGTGTAATTGCCATCAATCATATTGGCGTTAGAAAGCTGTTGCCATGCGCGATATTCTTCGTAGCCAACGGCGATTGCGCCATCGCCATCGCCGTTACATGTGCGTGTACCTTGGCTGGGACTGCTGCTGGTGAGTGCGGCACATGCTGCATCGCTTACGGCAGGAGAACTGGCATTGGGCGCCATTCCCCAAATTGCGGTGGCGTCTGTAGTGTCGCCAGGCAAGTCATCATATTTTGTATTAAATGTGGATATGGCCATCTGAAACTGCTGGAATTCAGAAAAAACCTTGCGAAATTCAGTGCTGCGTAACATGGCGACGCCGCTCACAATCCCACCGGTGAGTAGTGCGAGGATGACCAAAACAATAGATAGCTCAACCAATGTTACGCCCGATTGCTTGTAGCGCTTGCAATGGCTTGGCGAAGTTGATGGTGAAGAATGCGTTGTCATATACCCTGCACAGTTTTGTGAATGTTACTGTTTGGATTGTAGGGGGTAAAGCTTAAAAATTTGTTAAATCTCAAACACAAATGATATTGTGCTTGTTTTTAATGAATGTTGATGAAGTGTAGGCGTTATATATCGCGTTTCGCTAAGCGTAAACGTTGATTATATAGGTATTGTTTAGGGGTGGGGTTTAGCCCGCAAAATCCGGAAGGCCGATATTGCCGGGGCTGGGTAAGGAAACCAATAGCTGCACTGCCGTTCTGCCGTCCAGTTCTTGTGGGCGAGGGGGAGTGTAGCTGCCACGGGTGTCACTGGTGGTAGCGGTGGGATAACGGGTTTCGCCGGGCAAGATGATGCCGCCCGAAACGGAAATGCCGTTCATCATTTCGCGCATGACAAAACCGGAAGCGGGGAGAAAAACGGGTAGTCCCAATTTACTGCCGGAGCCAATGCTGATTTCACCCGTGCAAGAGCCTTTGACACTGATTTTGGTGATGCGGGAAAAGGATTTATTGCCATCGATACGGCCAGACTCTGCGGTGGGGCCTTGGATGTCTTCAATCATCGGGCGATCATATAAATCCACACCTTCGATGCGGAAAATGCAACTGCTATTATCTTGTGTTGAGTGGATGACAATATTGCGCGCCGTATATGGTTGTTCACCAGAGATTTTGATTTCACCGGGGGAATTCACCTGTGTTGAACGTACATAAAGATTGGCGTTTTCTACGCGTGGCCCGCCCAAATTGACGAGATACATTGACGATTGCACCATATTGGTGATGGTAGTACCGCGATTTTGATCGAAGTAAAAATCGCCGCCTGGTTCTTCTAGTTGAAGATTTAACAACGATCCTTTACGTAAATCTTTGGCACCATGCCAATGTAACGCAAGGTGGTCTTTACGCATGGTGACGATAAAATCTTTGGGGCAAAGATAAAATTGCCCGTCGATACCCATGTTATGGTTAATAGCAGAGAAGAAGCTGCCTTCGTTTTTTCCGCGTGGATAGGGGATATTGATGGTGTCGCCGCGTGGAACATCACGATCTAACATCATATTAACCGGTACATAAGGCATATTTTAAACCTTGTAAGCATGAGAGAATTACTAAGCGGAGCGTAATGATATTTGGTTTATATGACAATAAGAAACCTTGTATTTGAAGAAAAAAATATACAATCGTGTTAAAACTGTCATAATATTTGGGTGGTTTTTTAGTGACCAATTTTTTTCAGGAATTTGCAATGCGTAGGAAAAAATATTCCAGCCTGTGCTTATTAATGAGTTCTGTAACCATTGTTGTTGGTGCAGATGCTGTGAATGCTGCTGTGCAAGTAGCGGAAAAGCCAATAATACTAGCGATGGGTGAAAAACAAGTGGCTCCACAGCCTCCTGAAAAAGCATCCGTGCCTGTTACCACAGAGGCTCAACCAAATCCTGATGTAAAAGACTCCGACTCTGAAAGTGCAGCAGAAGAAGCGCCTAAATATGACATTCATTACGACATGGACATTGATGTTACGCCGGAAATGATGGAAAAATATTTAAAAGCCCAAAAAACCCACGATGAAGAAGATGATCATATGCTGGGTGACCATTTGCATGGAGAAGAATTGCGCAATGCGGTGCCGCCTACTGAAATGTTGAAAATACGCGCAGCGGCAGAAAGTGGTGACGCTTATGCCCAAGGTGAATTAGGTGAGTTTTACCATATGGGAATGGGGGTTGAGCGCGATTTGCGTAAAGCATTTTTCTGGTTTCGTGAGGGTGCTGAAAATGGCGACACGAATTCGATGCGATATTTAGGCAAGTATTACATGGGAGAATTTCCTGAGCTTAAAATCGATAAAAATCTGGATGAAGCGCAAAAGTGGCTTGTGAAGTTGGTGCGTATCGAAGATCCGATGGGTATGGCAATGTATGGTAGATTGTTGTATCAACGTGCTCGCGAAGGTGAGAAGCATTATGAACCCGAAGCGGCATATTGGTATGATAGAGGCATGGGTGGAAACTGGGATCCGGATTATGAGCCGCCAAGTCTTAAAGTTGATGCATCTGCTGTAGGCGATGAAGTTATGAAGACAGGTGAAGTTGACGATGATGTGACAGAGACCGAGAATGAGCCGCTAGAACAAGCGCCGAAAAATAAATAATACAAGAGTGGTAATGGAAATTAAACACGGTGCTGTATATATTAGATAATGTAACGTGATAAGGTGGAGGATACCATGCGTGCTAAGAATGTGAAATATTGGCTATATTTGGGAGTTGCATGTGTTGCATTGAGCCCTGTAACAGCAACAGCAGAAATGCCGGAAGTTACGCATAAGCCTTTGAATGAAGAAGTGCTTATGGGGGATATGCCGCAAGACTATAAATATACAGGAAATGAGAATGTCGGTGGAGAATTGCTGAAGCGCCAGCGTGTAGAAAGCCGCGTTAAGGCATATAAAGAGCAGCTTCACACAGACGATGCCGAACATTTGCATGAAGAAAATATGGTGTCACCTGAGCAATTTAAAGATCTGGTAGCTCGCGCACAAAAAGGTGATGCAATTGCTATTGGAGCTGTAGCATATTCATATCAAAACGGCCTTGGCGGTAACGATAAAAATGAGAAAAAAGCGATTGAATGGTATAAAAGCGCTATAGAGCATGGAAAAACAGAGCATTTTTCTACGATTGGCAAAATGTATCTTGAGAACAGAAACGAGGATGTCAAGCCTGGGTTTTTTGATCAGCTGCGTAATAAAATTGCTGGCGAAGATGAAACCACAGTAGAAGATGATGACGAAAAAGCTCGCAAGTGGTTTGAGCAAGGCGTGTACGCCAAAGATTTTGATTCTTATATGCAGCTTGGCATGATGTATCGTGATGGAGCAGGTGGCTTGCCTAAAGATATGGAAAAAGCTAAATGGTATTATGACGAAGGTCTGCGGTATAAAAAAGTTTACGATGAGAGAATGATGGCCCAGGCTATAAATGCTGCACGCAAACAGGCAGAAGCTGAAGAGAGCATTGTGCAATCTAAAGCGCCACCTCGCCCGGCTGATCCTAATGTAAAGGAATTTCCAGGAGTGGTATTGGGTGAATCCTATTGTACGCTACGTGAAATGGGGTCGCCCACCACGCATTACAAGCAATTTTATGAAGCCTATTGCGGTGGGATCGAGGAGGATAGAACTGAAACTGTCCCTGCCAAAGCACGCGTGAAAGGTATGGATTGTGAGATAACAAAATGGCCGGAAAATAAAGCCGGCAAAGATTTTGAGTTACGTTGTAAGTAATATATTAAATCAGTAGAACGCCCTGTAGCCTAGGTTGCAGGGCGTTTTTTATGATTTAATATTTTTTACCTTCCGGCCAACGCATATAGCCGTAGAATGTAAATATAGCCTAGGACAACTGGGCAAGCACAACACTTACATTGATGCGACGGTTAGGGTGCATGGTTGCATTTCCTGCCAAACAGGCAAAATGAATTTCTGATTATTTCTAGTATAAGGATGTTGCCATGAAAGCACCTGCTTCTCGTGTGGGATATGCTCATGCTTCCAACCCCGGTTTGTGGGCGCGGTTACGCAATGGGCTGACACGTAAAGATTCAACAATTGACCAACAACACAAACATAGTGCAATGGATGTTCGCCGCGCATTGGGAGCGCATAGCTTTATTCATGCTCCGGGTAAGCCCGTGTGGATGGGGCGTGATTATGAGCGTTTTGCGGATGAAGGATTTATTAAAAATGTAATAGCACATCGTGCGGTAAGCATAGTAGCAAGTGGCGCAGCACATGTGCCATGGCTGTTATATGATGTGCGCAGTGGAAAATCGCAACCAGTAAAAGCACATCCGGTGTTGAAGTTACTGAATCGCCCTAACCCATTTCAGGGAGGGGCAGAGCTATTTGAAAGTATTTACGCTTCGCGATTAATTGCCGGAA
>JAKUPQ010000018.1 GCA_022450665.1 Alphaproteobacteria bacterium
CGGGTAAAAGCCGCGAAATGCAAGATGTGCTGGTAAAACAAATGGAAGATGCCAGCGCCGCCATGGATTTTGAAAACGCCGCCATATTGCGCGACCGCATTCGCGCCCTCACGCGGGTGCAGCAGGAACAGCGCCTGCAATGTCCATCCATCTCCGATGCCGATGTAATTGGCCTTTATCGCGAAGGCGATAAAACCTGCATACAGGTATTCTTTTTTCGTGCCGGGCAAAATTTTGGCAATAAGTCCTATTTTCCAAGCCACGCTGTGGATGCCAACACAGCAGAAATTATGGCAGCATTCATTGGCCAATTTTATCAGACACATATGCCGCCAAAAACCATTCTTACTTCTTCAACGCCTCATGAGCCACAATTGCTGGAAGCAGCACTCACGCTGCGTGCTGAATATAAAGTGGCACTTTCCACGCCGCAACGTGGCGATAAATTCATGGTTATGCAGCAAGTGATTGCCAATGCGCAGCAAGCGCTCACCCGCCATGTTGCCCAACATGCCGGCCAACAAAAATTGTTGGAAGCTGTGGCCAGACTATTTGGGCTAAAGGCTACGCCAGAACGGATTGAGGTATACGATAATAGCCATATTATGGGGCGCCATGCGCTGGGAGCTATGATTGTAGCAGGTGCAGATGGCTTTATAAAAAACGCCTATCGCAAGTTCAATTATTCCGATGCGCGAACAGAGACAACACCCGTAACCGGAGGAGATGACTATGCCATGATGCGTGAAATGCTGGAGCGCCGTTTTTCGCGACTGCAAAAAGATGATCCCGAACATTTAAAAAAAGAAAACTGGCCGGATTTACTATTAATCGATGGCGGGGCAGCGCATTTGACCGTGGTAAAAGAAACCTTTGCAGCCCTGAATCTGGATATTCCTTTTGTGTGTATTGCCAAAGGAGTAGATCGTAATGCAGGGCGCGAATGGTTTCATATGCCTGATATCAGCCCTTTTCAGTTGCCACCGGACGATCCTGTGCTCCATTATCTTCAACGCCTGCGCGATGAAGCCCACCGCTTCGCTATCGGCTCCCATCGCAATAAGCGCTCTAAGGCCATTCGCACTTCTGAGCTTGACGCTGTACCGGGGATTGGAGCATTGCGGAAAAAGGCGTTACTGCACCATTTTGGTTCATCCCGCTCTGTATCAAGTGCCAGTTTAGCAGAGTTGCAACAAGTCGAAGGCATCAATAAAAAAACCGCCGAAGCGATATACAGCTATTTCCATTCGTAAACGAATGCGTTACAACAGAGCCGATACAATATATTGTGAACAGATTATGCTTAAAAAGAAACACATTCCAAACCTACTAACATACTCGAGAATAGCGGTTATTCCGCTTTTTATTGGAGTGTTTTATTGGGATAAAACCATCGCCCCCTATTTGGCGGGCGGATTGTTTCTTTATGCCAGTATTACAGATTTTCTCGATGGGTACTTCGCTCGTGCATGGCAAGCCACCTCCAGTATAGGGCGCTTTTTGGATCCTATCGCCGATAAATTACTGGTGGCAACTGCGTTGGTAATGCTGGTGAATGAAGGCCGCGCCGATGTGCTACCGGCCATTGCCATTGTATGCCGTGAAATTCTTGTATCGGGCTTACGTGAGTTTCTAGCCGAGATACGTATCAGCGTTCCGGTAAGCAAATTAGCAAAGTTTAAAACTGCCGCACAATTAGTGGCAATCTTGCTTTTGCTTATATCTCCCGCACTGCCCAATTGGTTCTATGCTCAATGGATGGGCGACTCCCTGCTTTGGATAGCAGCAATTCTTACGCTGCTAACGGGGTATATCTACCTGAAGACGGGGATTGTGCATCTCGCGGCGAACGACGCCAAACGCGACGATTCTGAGTAACGGGTCTGTTGGGGCGTAACATTTGGAAACCCTCCAAGAAAACTTATTATATCAAGCAGTCTTACAAGGCATGGGATAACGTTAGTATCCAATAGGGTCGTTAAATGCTCTATAGGGAAAAACCCGCCAAGCATAAAGAAACCATAAAGCTACATCTCAACAAATAATGAGCATACTATTGCGTCATTATCGATTTGGTATTTGCCAGGAGGGCGGGTGCCAACGCTAAAGTTTTGTGTAGCGCAATCGAGAAAAGATTCCCCCTCCAAATAGCGCCTTCCAAATACAGCACCGCCATTGGGTATACCATCATCCATTTTTTCATCTAAAATTTCAGCTTCGCGGGGTGTCTCATGCAATCATTGTTCCATGGCGATGCGTCAAGCAAATGGAATATACGTATGTAGTTTGTTACAGGCGCATCATAAAGCTGGCCGTCTTTCATATTAAAGAACTGCAACCGGCATTGACGTAGGTTAGTAGGTATCAACCCATCATTGTCTGATGAAATGCCACGGTAAAGCCCCGCTGCTTCTAAATGCTCGATAGCGGTAATTTGCTCGTTCGCGGTACTGGTACAAATAGACGCGCCACCAGTATCCAAGCAATCGATAAGACCGCTGCCATCGCCACTGGTGGCTCCGTCAAAATATGCATCTGCATTAATGCAATCACCAGGCAGGCAGTTAAAACGCTCTTTAAAAGCGTAGTATGCCATGCGATTTTCATCGACGGCGGTGGCAACGGAGCGGATTTCTGCCGAACTAAGCAAACTCGACCCCACCAATACGCCTCCGGTAAGCAATCCGATAATAATTAATACAATCGACAGCTCAACCAGTGTAAATCCGTCTGTATTAAGGCGCTTATGGTTCACTATGCTACCTTGTGCAATTTCCCCGTTACCAAATTATGGTAATCTTCCATTAGTTTACGCGTAACAGGGCCAACAGTAAATGTATAATCGTCTATGGCTCCCACGGGTGTAACCTCGGCGGCAGATCCGGTGAGGAATACTTCTTGCGTATTGGCAAATTCGGCAGGTAGAATTTCGCGTTCCACCACCTTGATACCGGCATCACGCGCTAGTCCCATTACTGTTTGGCGGGTAATACCATTGAGGATGCATTCTGGGGTAGGGGTGTGCAATTCACCATTTTGCACCAAAAAGATATTTGCGCCGGTCGCTTCGCCAATGCGGTCTTTATAATCCAGCATGAGTGCATCGTCGTAGCCAGCGGCTTCAGCGGCGTGCTTGCTCATGGTGCAAATCATATATAAACCTGCGGCCTTACTTGCGCTTGGCGCGGTTTTGGGAGACGGACGCCGCCAATCGCTGGTGCGCAATTTAAGACCACGCTCACGGGCTTCTTTACTGAAATAACTTGGCCACTCCCATGCAGCGATGGCCACATGAATAGTCGTTTTTTGTGCTGAAATCGCCATCATTTCACTGCCGCGCCATGCTACCGGACGCACATAGCCATTAACAAAACCCATAGCTTTCACTGTTTCCAGCGTGGCTTGGTTCAGCTCTTCTACCGAATAAGGAATTTTAAAACCCAGCAATTCAGCTGAGCGATGCAGCCGCTCGTTATGTTCTTGCAGTTTGAAAACTTCGCCATTATAAACCCGCTCACCTTCAAACACGCAGCTGGCATAATGCAAACCGTGGCTTAGCACATGCAAATTCGCATCTTTCCAATCCACGAGTTCTCCATCCATCCAGATTTTTCCCTCGCGTTGATCAAATGGCAATACCGACATGTCTGGCTCCTGTTGTAGCATTTATGGTTATGGCTCAAGCATAATAACGGAAATCTGCCGTCCGTAATCTGCTTCATTGCGCAGGTTACGCCTGCGATTACTAAAAAAAGCATTTTCTGCAAAACAGGTGTCCTTGGCAAGCACATTCGCATTTTCTATGCCGCTTATTTGCAATTGTGTCAGCACATAGGCAGGTAAATCGAAATGATAATGCCCTTCACGCTTGGCAGAACGAATGAAAAACCTTGAATTCTTAGCTGATTGTGCCAAAAAGCGTTCACGAAATGCAGCATCTACTTCGTACGATGCCTGAGCAATACAGGGGCCAATTGCCGCTATAATATGCTTTCGCTCTGCGCCGTGTTTTTCCATCGCTTGTAGCGTATGCTCCATAATATTCGCTACAGCCCCTTTCCACCCTGCATGGCACGCGCCAATCACTTGCGCCTGAGCATCTGCAAACAAAACCGGAGCGCAATCCGCCGTTAAAATTCCTAATGCTAATCCACGTGTTGTAGTAACCATACCGTCCGCCTGCGGTTTTTCGTCATCTGCAAAAGGTGTTGTCACATCAATTACGCGATCACTATGTACCTGATATAGGCTTAACAGTTGCTGAGGAGAGGTATTTACCGCCTCGGCTATACGGCGACGGTTTTCAGATACAGCTTCGGGGGTGTCATTTGAGCCTCTCCCTGCATTTAGTGTCGCATAAATACCTGTACTTACCCCGCCGTTTCGGGTGATAAATCCGTGAAAAACGCCAGATTGTGCTGCTAATTGCGCATCTTGAATATACTCAGCCTGCGACATACCTATCCTTTAGCTGTCTATAAATTGCGATTGAGGAAAAAGCGGCGCCGGTATTCCCGCCGGCATAACTGCCATAACTTTAAATAAATTCCCCATATCCTGCTCATTCACTAAACGCATAAACGCTTTAACGATATCTTCGCATATTTGCTTATTATGCGCGTTTACACAAAGCTGTTTTACACGGGTTTCGCCGCCCATACGCAGCAAAAAATCTGCCTGCGTCATTATGGGTGGCACATAGCCACCCGCTGCCACCGCAATCTCACACAAGCTGGTAAAGTCAACATGAGCGGTGATATCTGCTTGGCCGGGGTTTTCGAGTACATTATGATACTTATGTTTACGTACTGCCTGAAGAGTATCACCACGTACATGATATGCCTGACCCAATGGAGCACTGTAGCCATAATCAATAAACAGTGCCGCACCGCCAGTGCTTACAATTCTATCGGTAATTGTTTTCATTAATTCTTGTGCAGCAGGGCAAATTTCTATCACACTGCCCGCCCTCATTTCGCTGGCCTTAATTCGAGGAAACTGCGTGGGTAGACGGCGATAAAATGTGTCGGCAACATCAAAAGCCAACTTATTTTCATCTTCTGCATCACGCACTATAATGCGCTCGCGAAACCCTTTTTTTTCTGCAACATATTGCTCAATGGGTAGCGCATCAAAAAATTCATTGCCAATCACCAATAGCGGCTTGTCATTGCTGGGAATGGTGTCATGCCATGAAATACGCGGGTGCTTGCCATCCAATAGCTGCTTTTGCTTGCGGCGTAGTTTTTCACTCGTTTCCACCATATGCACGTCTATGGCTTCATGAAACCCTTCTACATGGTGAGTCGCTCGTAAAAAATCGTCCATTAGCGTTCCAAGACCCGGGCCCATCTCTACCAGATCGGCTTGAGGCTTGCCCAGCATATGCCAGCATTCGGCAATCCATATTCCCAGCATTTCGCCAAAAACCTGACATATTTCCGGGGATGTAACAAAATCGCCTTCAATACCCAGTGGATTTTGGCTCATATAATAGCCTTCATCGGGATCGGCCAAAGCAAAGCGCATATAGTCGGCTATGCTTATGCCGCCATCTTCATCTATCTGCGCATATATCCGCTCTAACAGCCCCATCGCGTCCTCAGGCTTTCTGCTTTGCTACATTCATTGCCGGCGGCACTTCGCCGCGCCGCGCCAAGCCTATCAAAAATATTCCCAGTGCCACCATGGGTAAGGACAGAAGCATACCCATAGTCAGCCAGTTGCCGAATAAGAATCCTAGCTGTTCATCCGGTTCACGGAAAAACTCTACAATAATCCGCGACATTCCATAACCAATTAAAAATACCCCGCTCATAGCGCGTGGCATGGCCAAGGTACGGGTGCGCCACGCCAGATACGCCATAATACCAAACAGCACAATGCCCTCTAGTGCCGCCTCGTAAAGCTGGCTTGGGTGGCGGGGAACATAGCCACCGCTCGGAAACATCACCGCCCACGGCACATTAGTTGCGCGGCCATACAGCTCATCATTAATGAAATTGGCACAACGCCCTAAAAACAGGCCAATCGGCGTAGCGCAGGCCAGCAAATCCATAACGCGGAAAAAGCGGAATTTATGCTTTTTGCAAAACAACCATGTGGCAATCACGACTCCTAAAAACCCACCATGAAACGACATGCCACCTTCCCACACATGGAGAATTTCATTGGGATGATGTATATAATAGCCAGGCTGATAAAATAGTACATAACCCAGCCTTCCACCAAGGACTACGCCTAAAATTGCCCAGGTTACGATATCTTCCAGCCCTTTTTTGCTCATGGCCGGATGCCCCATTAAACTCTCAGTGCGGGGCAAAAGCTTGGCAACATACCACCAGCCGCCCAATATTCCCACCATATAGGCCAACGAGTACCACCGTACCGCGAAGGGGCCAATGGAAAAAATAACCGGATCTACCATGGGAAACGCCAAGGCAAGGGAAGAAAACATGAAAGCCTCATAGATAAAATTTATACGTCAACTGCTATAATACACCTATCCTAGTTGCAATAAACGTTGCTTGTAGGGCGACATCTTAACAGGTATAAACATGTATTCCATTACAATTTATGCCCATTTTGGAGCTTATTCATGCAAAAAAACCACAAATTCTTTGAAGACCTTTCTCGTATGGCCAGCAGCGCTGGTGGCACGTTTTTAGAAATGAAACGTGAATTAGAAAACACCGTTGCCGCACAAATCGATAAAGTACTGCACCGGATGGATCTGGTTACGCGTGAGGATTTTAATATGGTGCGTGAAATGGCTGTAAAAGCTCGTAGCGAACAAGAAAAACTTGCTGCACGTGTGGATGCATTAGAAAAACAATTGGCGGCAAAAACCAAAAAGCCATCTGAACCTGCTAAAGCAGGGACAAAAGCAGCAACCGGCCCTAAGACCTCCAGTGCAAAAAAACCAGCGACAAAGAAACCTGCCGCCAAAAAGGTCGATAAAAATCCATAATCTACACTACATCTAGTGGTTAGGTTTAAATATACACACAATTTTTTATTGGTTTTTTACAATGAATCTGTCACATTATTAGTGATGGAGCATCCCGTTTCATCCTGAGTTCACCTCTAAGATGGGGGTCGCTTATGACTTCTTTCTGGCACGAACCAAACAGCGCTTCTTTGGCGAACCCTCTGGATTTAGCAGAACAAGTATTAAGCGAACGCGACTGGGTCTACGATCGCGCAGAGCAACAAGCCTTGTATGCCGATTATGAAGGGGCATGGTGCAATTACCGCATTATGTTGAGTTGGCATGAAGCCTTTGGTGCATTAACTTTTTCGTGTGCTATGGATACGCGTATTGCAGCTACAGCTTTGCCAAAGCTGTATCCATTACTTGCAAAAATCAATCAACAGCTTTGGCTTGGCCATTTTGACCTTACTGAAGATCAAAAATGCATGGAATTTCGTTATTCGATGTTGCTCAAAGGCGTCGATGGCGTATCCTTAGAGCAAGTAGAAGATCTTCTGGATATCGCCATTACCGAAAGCGAAAAATTTTATCCTGCATTTCAGTCATTGATATGGGGCGATAAGTCTGCAGAAGATGTTTTGCGCATGGTATTAATGGATACGCAAGGCGAAGCATGACGCAAATAAACTTAGATACAATCCGCATACTTTTTGTTGGTTGCGGCAACATGGGTTCTGCTATTTTGTCATCATGGCTGGAGCATGGTGTAAATCCTGATAATGTCTCGATACGCGTTAACACACAACAAAGCGCTGACGGGCTGACGCAACGCTTTGGTGTAACGGCGTCGCCGCTGCAAACTTATAATAACCACGATATAGTTGTGCTGGCGGTTAAGCCGCAAATGCTGGATTCCGTTCTTGCGCAACATTGGGCAGATGCCCCCGCCACACCCTTATATATCTCTATCGCTGCCGGAAAAACTCTCGAATATTTTCAGCGTATGCTGGGAGCGCATCACCGCATTATCCGCGCCATGCCCAACACGCCCTCACTCGTTGGAGAGGGCGTAACTACCTTAGTGGCCGGAGATAGCGCTAACATCAAAGACCAATCGCTTGCCACACAGCTGTTTGAAACCTGTGGAGCAGCAATCTGGCTAGACAATGAAGCACAACTTGCTATAGCCACCGCTATTGCAGGCAGCGGCCCCGCCTATGTATACCATTTTGCTGAGTGCCTATATGTAACGGCACAAAAAATGGGGTTACCTGACGATACAGCATTGGCGCTAGTGCGTGGTACATTAAGTGGTAGCGTTGCATTAGCGAACGCACAAGGCTGGGATGATATTGCCCAGCTGCGGCAAAACGTTACCAGCAAAGGGGGTGTAACCCAAGCTGCTCTCGAAGTCCTGATGACTGATATGCCAAACCTTATCACACGTGCATTACAGGCAAATATCGCTCGATCTAAAGAGCTCGAATAGCTATTTTGTTGCACTGCACAAAAAATACCCTTGACAGAAGCTTTCTATAGGCGTATATCTAGCACAAATGAAAATCTTGCACTGCACCATTATTTGGCAGTGAAATTAAATATACACTTATAATTCATAGGACTTATTACAATGTACAACGAAATATTCAAAATTTTTGGCGATTTCAAAACCCCTGCATTCGATTTTAACAGCTTGTTTGAAGTACAACGCCGCAATATCGAAGCTTTCACCGCAGCTAATCAGGTTGTTACCGAAGGCGCTCAAGCAA
The DNA here is from genome assembly GCA_022450665.1 of Alphaproteobacteria bacterium. Taxonomy (GTDB): domain Bacteria; phylum Pseudomonadota; class Alphaproteobacteria; order Rickettsiales; family VGDC01; genus JAKUPQ01. Next base: position 8,704 of record JAKUPQ010000018.1, read on the forward strand.
TCGCTCGCCGTCAGGCAGAGATTGTTCGCAACAATGTTGACGAAGTAATGAACGCTTCTAAAGACATGGTTTCTGGTGGCGCTCCTGAAGTGAATGTTGAAAAGCAAGCAAACATGAGCAAAGCTATGTTTGAAAAATCTTTGTCTAATGCCCGTGAAGTTTCGGAAATGATTTCCAAGTCCAGCTTCGAAGCATTTGACCTACTAAACAAACGTGCCGCTGAGAGCTTTGATGAGCTTGGCGCAGTTGCTGGCAAAACTGCCGCAAAGAAATAATTGACGATTCATGCATCACTCTGGCAGGAAACTTCGGTTTCCTGCTTTTTTTTATCCAAAAACCCATCTCATAACGGTAGACGTATGATTACGCGCAAGCCCTGCTGTGCAGATTCTTGCAAAAATACGTCGCCGCCATGGCCGTGGATAATGTCGCGGGTTATTGTAAGCCCAAGCCCCACACCTCCGGTTCCCACATTCCGCGAGCTATCCAAGCGGGTAAAAGGTTTAAAAACCGCTTCACGTTTCTCGCGGGGAATGCCCGGCCCATTATCGTCTACACAAATTTCTACATGGTGACGCTTTTTAAACACGCTTATATGTGCCTGAGTGCCGTAGCGTAAGGCATTATCAATCACATTCATCAAAGCGCGGCGAAATACATGGGGGCGAATATCTACATCGATATGTTCATGGCCATTATATTCTACCGGAATGGTTTGGTTGTGGCTTTTATAGCGCGCTATAATGTCTTCCAGACAATCGCTGATAGGCATGGTTTGTGGTGCTTCCTGCCCTTCGCCCCGTACAAAATCCAGATATTCTTCTATCATATGTTCCATATCCGAAACATCGCGCCGCAAATCACGGGCGGCTTCTTTCTCGCCCAACATCTCCAATTGCAACTTCATACGCGTGAGTGGGGTACGTAAATCGTGGGAAATTCCCGCCAGCATTTCCATGCGCGCCGAAATTTGCCTATCCAATCTTTGGCGCATTTGTTGATATGCACGCCCCGCCCGTCGCACTTCTGCTGCTCCCTGAGGGCGAAATCCCGGAGTATCATGGCCGCGCCCGTATTTATCCATTACTGTTGCCAGCTTGGTAATGGGGCGAATTTGATTACGTAAAAAAATCACCGCTATACCGGTTAGCAGCAAGGCTGATCCCACCATCCATGTAATGAAAATATAGGTAGTAGAGCTAACGAGGCGTTTCCGCGTTACGCGTAGCGCCAGAATGTCATTTTCCAGCTTAACTCGTACTAAAAGCGTTTGATCATCATCTTCCAGTTTCAGCGAAAAGGGCAGATTCAAGCGAATTTTGAGTTCGGTAAAAAAGATAGGGGATATATCTTCTCCAGAACGTAGAAATTTTTGGCTATTGGCTTCCGGCTCCAACTGCACATGTATACTCATGAGCTTTTCGGCAAATATTGCAAGTTGCTGCTGTTTTTGCGCATCCGATCCATTAACCTCATGCACTAGCAGTGCAATTTCTCCTGCTAAAGACGAGGCCATCCACCGCGAGATATTTTCCCAGTGACGCTCATAAAAAATATACGTTGCCACTAACTGAATTAAAATGGTGGGAATTACCAAAATAAGTAATGCGCGGCCAAACAAGCTTTGCGGTAAAATACGCTTAAGTGGGTTGGGAATATCAACGCGAGGATAACCGGGCATTAATCCACCTGTAGCACATAGCCCGCGCCACGGGCAGTTATGATATAAAGCGGCTTGGCGGGCGTGGATTCCAGCTTTTTGCGTAAACGGTTAATTTGCACATCCACGCTTCGCTCATTACCACTTGCTTGCGCCAGATTATCACGGCTAACCGGACGTCCGGCATTGCTGGCCAAAACACTTAAAATTTCTTGCTCTTGTGTGGTAAGTCTCACCAGCTCTTCGCCCCGCAATAATCGCCCGCGTTTAATGTCAAAGCGATAGTCACCAAAGGTTACCTCACTTTGCGGCACTGCGTGATCGGGTTGCGGAATGCGGCGTAATATCGCTTGAATACGCAGTAACAACTCACGCGGCTCGAAAGGCTTTGTCAGGTAGTCATCTGCGCCTGCTTCAAACCCTTCTATGCGATCCTGCGGCTCTCCCATCGCGGTGAGCAGTAAAATTGGTGGGGTATAATCTGGTGCGTGTTTAAGTCGGGCAGCAAGTTCCAGCCCTGTTTCGCCAGGCATCATAATATCCAGCACCATTAAATCAAACTGAAGCGATTGCATTTTTTCACAAGCTTCAGCCGCATCTGCCGCCATGGTAACAATAAACCCATTTTCGCTTAGATAGCGGCGTAGCAGGTCGCGCAGGCGATCATCGTCATCAACAACCAGAATATGCGGTAAAAGGGGCTGTGTATTCATGGGCATAGTGTAATGGGTTTTAATTTATCTGCAAAGCAGTAACCGCGTCATTTAGCGCTTACGGCGCAAAAGCACATAAAACGCTCCCTCGCCGCCATGCTGGGGCTGTGCCTGCTCATGACGCAGCACCCAATGGCTGCATGGCTCCTGTGCCAGCCAGCGGGGCAATTCCTGTCGTAAAATGCCCTCACTTATGCCCGCCTCAGAACGAAAGCGCCCTTTTCCCGTAACCACTAACACACAGCGTTTTTGCTGCTCGAATCCTTTTTCCAAGAAACTACACAATGTATCTTTTGCTTGGCTACGCTTCAGGCCGTGCATATCCAGTTTACCCTCGATGGTAAATTTCCCTTGCCGTAATCTTCGCGCAGTATTGCGATCTATTCCACCTTTGGTAGGGGTTGGTGCATGTGCGTCACCGGCTTTTTCGAAAGGCTTTGCCATTAGCATAGTTGCCAGCAATGTTTCATCGGCATGGGGTAATGGCGGAGGCGAATCCAGCGCATCTTCCACCACCTGTTTATTTAATTGGGCGTGGGGCAACCAAGTATCGCTTTGGGTTACTGCCCCCCATATTTGCACTTCTTCCGGGGTGGGTACACGATCTTTGGAAAAACTGGAGTCTTTAGAGCTGGATCGTGCCGTGGGAGGAAGCGGTGGTTTGCGCGGCGGAAGGGACATCAGAATTGCTTATCCTCGATTATCCGTCCGAGTTTTTTTGGCAATAATGCAACTAATGTACCTTCGCCGTTCATATGCCCTGCCAGATCTTCTGCACGATCACCAAATCCGAAAAATATATCGCCTCGAATCGCACCTAAAATAGCGCTGCCTTTATCTTGCGCCACCATCAAACGCTGATAGGTTTGCGATTTGCCATACAGGCTGGTGGGCAGATTGGTAGATAGCCAAAGCGGTGTGCCTAAAGGAATATACGCGGCATCAACAGCCATGGAGCGTTCCGGCACAAGTGGCACATTTTGCGCTCCCACTGGCCCTGAATCGGATTCTGGTTCTACCTGAAAAAACACATAGGAGGCGTTTTGATGCATCAATTCCCGCGCTTGATCGGGATGATCGTGCAGCCATTTACGTATTGCCGGAGCCGACATGTTTTCACGGCTGATTTCGCCGCGCTCTATCAGCACTTTGCCTATAGCGGTGTAAGGTTGATTAGTTTTTCCATCATAGCGCAGTGCCACGGTTTCTCCACTATCCATCAATACACGGCCTGATCCTTGCACATGCAAAAAGAACAAATCCACCGGATTGCTGATATACATACGCTCCAGCCCTTTACCCGTAAGCGCACCGCCATCTATGTCACGGCGGGTTAGCGGATAGAGTTGACCGTTTACCAGATCTGAAGGACGTCCATATACTGGCTCGTTATATTCGGCTGAGCGCTGCCACGATCCTTGCATCAACGGCTCGTAATAGCCGGTGAATTTACCGCGTGGATCTCCTTCATAAGCAAGCTGATAAGGAATAAATTCCCGCTCAAAAAATGCTCTTGCACCTACGGCATCATGGGGTTTTACCTGATTTGCTTCTATGCACGCACGGTGCCAATGGCCGGCATTACCTGCCAATATTCCATCACCTATTATTTGCGCCGCGGGTATGGCTTGTAGTTTAGTGCAAGAACGCTGGAATGCCAGTAACGCCTCGCCATGCGCATCGGTATTCCATCCAGAAAGCTTGGTAAATGTCATGGGGGTTAACGACAGCCCGCGGGAATGATGAATTGTGTTGCCCGAAGCCGCCGCCACCTGTGGCAAAAGCAAAGCTAGGCATAATGATAAAGCGGGTAAAAAACGCATCAGGTTGCAACCAATACCCAATTGGGATTGTTCGTGCGCACTTCGCGGGAGAACGTCCATTCATCGGTCACCAGCTCCGACATTGATGGATCGCCCGCAACGATATTGCCTTCTTTATCACGCTCTACAATAATTTGTTCAGAAACAAAGCTCACCGTCACTTCGGCGGTTGATTTAGATAATTTTGCCTTCACAATGTCTGCAGATTGAATAGAAACCAATGTGGTTTCTTCGCGTACTTCGCTTTTTTTAGCTTCTTCAATTGCTTCTTCGAAATCTGCATAAATTTCGGTGCTCAACAACCCACGAAGCTGGATTTTATCGCCTTTAGCAAACGCATCCACGATCATTTCAAAAGCCATTTTTGCACCATTTAAGAATTCGCGCACATTAAAGCCCGGATCGGCAGATTTAATATCCATCAGTCCTTTCGATACATCCGGATCGCCAATATCCGCCAAAAGCGGGGCATCATCTTCCACCTGTGCTACGGCGGCGGCCACCGCTGCGGCGGCATTAGGATTTTTTACATCCCGCAGGTGAATCACTCGTTGCTGCTGGTTACGTGAATTATTACGCGGAGGATTTTTAGGATCATCTATCTGTTTTCCGAGAATTTTTCTCAAACGCGTAATAAAGAAAACTGCCAGCGCTAACAGCACCAACATATCGAGCATTTGCAAACCTTCGTTCATGAAAGCATTCCTTAGTTTTACTAAAATTAGGTAAAATACCTAGTGAGTCTAGCCTAGATAACAAAAAATTCAAAACATTCTGTTTTTTTTTACCCAATTCAGATTTTTACGTGACCTAGGCAAGTGGGCTTGTTATAAAATCACAGAATCTTATTTGCCCATTCACCCGTGGGTGTAGCACCAGGCTAAACTAATCTATGGAGAGACTCATGGCAGAAAATGAAGTAAAAAACGACGATAACGCCCGTTTCCACGTTACCGGACAATATGTAAAAGACTTGTCTTTTGAAAACCCCCGCGCCCCGCAAAGTTTAATTGGCAATGAAGAAAAGCCAAAAATCGAAGTAAATATCGATTTAAACGCCAGTAAACTGCGTGATGATTTATATGAAGTAGTACTCAAAGTCAGTGTTAAAGCGGCAGTAAAAGAAGAAAATTTATTCCTTACCGATCTTGCCTATGCAGGTTTGTTCACTTTGCAGAATATTCCAGAAGATCGTTTACAACAGATTTTGTTTGTTGATTGCCCGTTTGTGCTGTTCCCTTATGCACGCCGCATCGTTTCGGATGCCACCCGTGATGGCGGTTTTCCACCATTGATGCTGGAGCCTATTGATTTCTTTGCAATGTATCGCAAACGTTTGGAAACTCAGCAGGCACAAGCCGAAGCTGCTAACGCAACGGCACAATAAAAATTTGAACAATTTAAAAAAAGCGGCTTTCGGGTCGCTTTTTTTATGCTCATTTTTCCTCAAGCCACAAGGCGTCTTTTAACTGCGTTTGCAAAAACTTTAAATGGTCTTCCCGCTCTTGCGCACTGGGAGGAAAATTCCGTGTTTCCATTACTGGGGCTTGTGTTTTTTGCTGCGGTTTGGCAAAGTCGTCATCCCGTTTTAAAGTAAGTTTTGACTGCCGGCCTCCGGTAAGCTCCAGATACACATCGGCAAGTAATTCTGCATCGAGCAACGCCCCGTGAAGGGTACGCGCCGACAAATCAATCTCGAAACGTTTGCATAATGCATCCAGATTGGCGGGGGATCCGGGAAATTTTTTCCGCGCCATAATCACCGTATCGATAGTACGGCTCATGGGGATAATTTCTTTACCAATTTTTTTCAGCTCATAATTAATGAACTTCATATCAAATTGTGCGTTGTGAATCACAAGCGGAGATTGTTGCACAAAATGCAAAAAGTCATCGGCCACTGCGGCAAATTTTTGTTTATCTGCTAAAAATTCTTCAGACAACCCATGCACTCGATAGGCTTCTTCCGGCATATCCCGTTCGGGGTTCAGATAGACATGAAATACTTCTCCGGTAGAAATGCGGTCGATCATTTCCACACAACCAATTTCTACAATACGGTGGCCAGAGTTTGGATCAAGTCCGGTGGTCTCCGTATCAAGAGCAATTTCCCGCATGTTAGTTCCTATCTAAAGGCTTAAATTTTTCTATAATATCCAACACCTGTGCGCGGCTATGGTCAAGACTGATATCGGTTTCGATAATATAATCGGCACGATTTCGCTTTTCGCTATCGGGAAGCTGGCGTTGAAGAATTTGCAAAAACTTTTCTTCGGTCATTCCGTCTCGCGCCATGGCGCGTTTACGCTGCACTTCTTGCGCGGCAGTAACCACTACGGTTTTATCCACACGCGCATCTGCGCCTGTTTCAAACAACAATGGAATATCCAGTACTACCATCCATACGCCTTTATTTTGCTCGCGCAATACAAAAGCTATTTCGCTTGCACGCACTCGTGGATGCACCAGAGTTTCCAGCTTTTTCAGCGCCGCTTCATCGCCAAACACCTCATGCCCGAGTTTTTTTCTGTCAACCGTTCCGTTTATAACTGCATTGGGAAAATGGTTTTTAATTTCACCAATCAGTTTTTTGTCACTGGCAAAAAGTTCATGCACTATCGCATCGGCACTGGTTGTAGGAATTCCCGCTTCTGCAAACATGTTAGCGATAGTGGATTTTCCCATGGCAATACTGCCTGTTAATCCTAAAATAATCATGCAGTATCTCTAAGCACAATTTCACGCACCGTTTTATCTACATCGGGCAACACTCCAAACCATAATTCGAAGGCTTTTTGTGCCTGATATAACAGCATTCCTGCCCCATCTACTATAGGCATTCCCAATAATTCAGCGGCTTTGAGCAATGGAGTTTTTAGCGGGGTATAGACAATATCTGTCACCAGCGCATCAGGGGCTAGCTTACCTATGGCAACTTCTAGCGGCGGCTGGCCTTTCATGCCCAAGCTAGTAGTATTAACCAATAAGTTACAACCTGATAGCTCATTGGCTGCTGCTAACCATTTCACTGCTTGTACTTTTGGCGAAACTTCCTGCATTGCCTGCGCTTTGGAAAAGGTACGGTTCATCACATATATCGTAGTAAAACCGGCTTTATCGAGCGCGGCAACCACTGCGCGTGCTGCGCCTCCTGCTCCCACCACGAACGCTTTATCTTTTTTTAATGCTCCGGTTTTTAATCTTCCGGCTGTTTGGCATACGATGTTTTGCCAAAACCCGTAGGCATCGGTGTTATAGCCGCGTAGGCTTTGGGCGTTGACCACTATGGTATTAACCGCACCTATCGTGCGGGCAAAATTATCCAAATACTGAATATGTGGCATTACCAATTCTTTATGTGGCAAGGTAAGGTTAATGCCCACACATCCCATATGCGCTAATGCAGGAATAATTAACGGCAATTTTTCAGGTGGGACGGGCAGCGGAATATAAGTCGCGTTAATGCCATATTTTTCGCACCAATAATTATGAATCAACGGAGATTTAGAGTGACTCACCGGCCATCCTACCACCCCTGCCCATTTGGTTTGGCCATTTATTTTAGGTAGCACCGTCAAGAAGCTGCTCCAAACGTTTGTGGTGTAGCTGAATAATCTGCGCCGATGTTTCTTCTACCGAGCGGCGGGTGACATCAATAATTGGCCAACGGTGCTGCATGTAATAACGGCGGGACTCGGCAATTTCTTTTTTCACCTCGTCCATATCAATATAATTAGTGTGTTCTTCTTGTTTGAGCGAATGCAATCGCGTACGCCGAATTTGCAATAATCGCTCCACATCTATAGTTAACCCTACCACCAGCGGTTTTTTTAGCGTTTCTAGCTCCTCTGGCAACGGGCATCCTTTTACATAAGGTATATTTGCTGCTTTATATCCGCGATAGGCTAAATATATACATGTGGGAGATTTTGAAGTGCGTGATGGCCCAACCAATACTATATCTGATTCGTCCAACTCCCAATGGGCTTGTCCATCGTCATGTGCCAATGCATAGTTAATTGCCTCTACACGGCTAAAATATTCGTCATTTAATTCATGCTGTCGTCCGGGAAGATTGCTGGTTTCAATTTCTAGATGAGTAGCCATTTCGGTAATTATACGCGCAATGGCTGGAATACAAGGCACATTCAGCCGTAAACACTCGGCTTTTAGCTGATCGCGTAATTGTTTATTCACAATAGTATACAATACCATGCCTTGCTGGTTATGGATTCCGGTGATAACACGTTCCATTTGTGCTTTTGTACGCACCAGCGACCACACATGCTCATCAGCATCAATATCTTCAAATTGCGCTAAGGCAGCACGACTTACGCTACACACTGTTTCGCCTGTGGAATCAGAAACCAGATGAAGATGGAATTTTTTCATAGCACTTCTTTAAATTATTTTAGACTGGTGACAACTATGTGCATAACCATGGTTATAGAATTGAGGATAACGCATATCTTCTACTCATACATCCTTTTACCCACAAAATGCCCTCCCGTCATCCGCCAATCCATCCGGCTATGGATGAAAAATATGCACATTGTAATTTTTTGGGGATAATTCACCATTGTAAATCTTATCCCCATAATTCACATAGTGGAAATATTGAATCATTTAACAAGTGGTTAGATAAGGGCACCGTGAATTTATCACCGATACTGCCTTGCGTATTCATATATGAAAAAATGTGTATGAAATTGGGGATGCTATTTAATCCCCGTTATCCACAGGTAACCACTAGATACTACTATTTAATTAAATATATACTTATATTTATTAAGTAAGCAGGAAGGGCTTTGACCTTATGGCTTTCAGTGCGTATAACCTGAAGATAGATCACTCAGGTTAATTGTTAGTTAAGCAGATATAAAATTTCCATTATGCGAGAAAATAAACGATTACTTCGTGCTTTAGACGGCTTGGAAGTAGATAGACCCCCTTTTTGGTACATGCGTCAGGCTGGTAGATATTTACCGGAATATCGGCAATTGCGAGCCAAAAGCGGTGGATTTCTGGATATGTGCTATTCGCCGGAAAAAGCAGCCGAGGTTACACTTCAGCCCATACGTCGATTTGATATGGATGCTGCCATTTTATTTTGTGACATATTGGTAATTCCACATGCATTGGGAATAGGGCTGGATTTTGTGGCCGGAGAAGGCCCGAAACTTGATGCCCATGACACAAAAGAAAAAATTATGGGTTTGGGACTAACTGACGTGGTTGCCGAGCTAGCTCCTGTTTATGAAGCAGTAGAGTTGATCACACAGCAACTACCTAAAGATAAAACTTTGATAGGATTTTGTGGTGCGCCGTGGACGGTAGCCACCTATATCGTCGAAGGGGGATCATCGCGGGACTTTACAAAAACCCGTACCCTCGCCATTCAAGATCCACAAAGCTTTAGCTATTTAATTGATTTGCTTATTGATGCATCGGTAGCGCATTTAGTCGCGCAGGTGGATGCAGGGGCAGAAGCAGTACAAATATTTGATAGTTGGGCAGGAATCTTGCCTGAGGGCGAATTTGAGCAATGGTGCATAACGCCCATGCGCCAACTGATCGATAAATTTAAAGCCATTTGCCCGGGTGTACCGTTGATTGCTTTTCCTAAAGGTGCAGGAATGCGCTATGCCAGCTATGCCTATGAAACCTCGGCAGATGCGTTGGGTGTGGATATGTCCATGCCGCTGGATGGAATGCAAATGATTGCAGAAACCACTGTTGTGCAAGGTAATTTAGATCCGTTGCTTCTGGCTTATGATTTGCCTCGGGCGCTGGATCAGGCAAAAGCCATTTTACATGCCATGGATAAATCCCCGTTTATTTTCAATTTGGGACATGGCGTGATCCAATACACCCCACCTGAACATGTTGAAGCATTGAGTGCATTGTTGAGGGACTGGAAACCATGAGTGAAGAAAAACCCCGCATTGCCGTAGTGCTATTTAATTTAGGCGGGCCGGATGCGCCGGATGCGGTGCGGCCATTTTTATTTAATTTGTTTAATGATAAAGCCATTATTTCTCTGCCACAGCCTTTGCGGTGGTTTATAGCGCGTATAATTTCTGCGAGGCGGGCACCCATAGCCCGTGAAATTTATGACCATATCGGGGGAAGTTCGCCATTATTGCAGCTTTCGGAAGATCAGGCCGAAGCGCTTAAAATCGCGCTTAGTGATGATTGGGATGTAGAAGTGTTTTTGTCTATGCGCTATTGGCATCCCATGAGTTGGCAAACCGCCTTTGCGGTAAAAGCGTTTAATCCGGAGCATATTATCGCTTTGCCGCTTTATCCCCAATTTTCTACCACCACTACAGGGTCATCCTTTACGGCGTGGCGTAAGGCCGCAAAAAAAGCAAAACTTACCATGCCAGCGAGCTATGTATGTTGCTATCCCACAGATGAGGATTTTATCACTGCCCATGCGCAGCTTATTCGTCCGGTTTACGAGGCGGCATGCAAAGCAGCTACAGAATCTTTGGCGCCACGTATTTTGTTTTCTGCTCATGGATTACCCGAAAAAATAATCGCTGCGGGGGATCCGTATCAATGGCAAATAGAGCGCACCACACAAGCCGTTATTGATGCATTGGCTATCGAGGATTTAGATTATGTAAATTGCTATCAAAGCCGCGTAGGGCCATTGGAATGGATAAAACCTTCCACCGAAGATGAAATTAAACGTGCCGGATCAGAGGGAGTTCCGCTGGTTGTTGTACCCATAGCTTTTGTGTCTGAGCATTCCGAGACATTGGTGGAGTTAGATATTGAGTATCGCGATCTGGCAGAAAAACATAACGTAGCTCACTACATGCGTGTACCGGCATTGGGTGTAACAGAGCATTACATAACCTCATTGGCAAATATTTGCCGAAAAAGCTATACGCAAACAGGGGTGCAACCCGCAGAAGCGCCACCCCGATACTGTGAATTAAATTTATCGCAATGCCCCTGCGTAACTCAAAATTAATGGAAATTGCTAATGCAAGAATTTGTAATACAATATTATCTTATCATTAAAGCTCTGCATATTATCGCAGTTATTTCTTGGATGGCGGGATTGTTATATCTTCCACGGCTTTATGTGTATCATGCAGGATGCACCGTGGGATCAGAAGCATCGCAAATGCTCAAAACCATGGAAAACCGTTTGCTGCGCTATATTATGAATCCGGCAATGATAATTACATTTGTGTTTGGCGGATTGCTGTTAACGCAGCCGGAAATATTTTCGAATGGATGGTTGCACATAAAATTATTACTGGTTGTTTTTTTGGCAGGATTTCATGGAATGTGCTCGCGTTGGCGCAAAAATTTTGCTGCAGATGCCAATCAAAAAAGCACAAAGTTTTTTCGTGTTGCTAACGAATTCCCCACCATCATTATGATAGTTATTGTACTGTTGGCGGTGGTAAAACCGTTCTAATGGCGGTATGGCAGCAATTTAAGTTGCCATCGACCGTAATTTACGCTAAGGTAAAATTCTAGCGGCGGAAAAGCTGCCGCCAATCCACACATATTTTCGAAAATCCTGCTGCTGAAACACGCTTTCTGCTTTTAAAATTGCAGGATTTTATCCTTACCCCTCTCAATTACTCCGGTGTGCATATGAATCTCCAGGAACTAAAACGCAAAACCCCAGATCAATTATTGGAGCTGGCAGATAAACATGGCGTTGAAAATGCCAGTACCATGCTTAAGCAAGATATTATTTTTGCGATTTTAAAAAATCTTGCAGATCAGGATACCCCGATTACTGGGGACGGCGTGATTGAAGTGCTACCCGATGGGTTTGGTTTTTTACGCTCTCCCGAAGCAAATTATCTGGCAGGGCCGGATGATATTTATGTTTCCCCCAGCCAGATTCGTCGATTTGGTTTGCGTACCGGTGATACGGTAGAAGGCGATATTCGCGCTCCAAAAGATGGGGAACGCTATTTTGCCCTGCTCAAGGTAGGAAAAATCAATTTTGATGCGCCGGAAAAATCCCGCCATAAAATCAATTTCGATAATTTGACGCCAGTTTATCCCGATGAAAAATTACAATTGGATATTGATGATCCAACCAAAGACATCAGCGCACGTATCATTGACATTGTATCGCCATTAGGTAAAGGGCAACGTGCCTTGATTGTCGCACCGCCACGTACGGGTAAAACAGTGTTGCTGCAAAATATCGCCCACGCCATTACCACCAACCATCCTGATGTATTTTTGATAGTGCTGCTTATTGATGAGCGTCCTGAGGAAGTGACTGACATGGCGCGTTCGGTAGATGGCGAAGTGGTCAGCTCTACATTCGATGAACCTGCTAACCGTCATGTTCAACTCGCTGAAATGATTATTGAAAAAGCGAAAAAACTGGTAGAACACAAACGCGATGTGGTGATTTTGCTGGATTCTATTACTCGTCTGGCACGTGCCTATAATACCGTTGTGCCTTCTTCTGGCAAAGTGTTGACCGGCGGTGTGGATGCTAATGCATTGCAACGTCCAAAACGCTTTTTCGGCGCGGCACGAAACATTGAAAATGGCGGCTCACTCTCCATTATCGCTACCGCGTTGATTGAAACTGGTAGCCGCATGGATGAGGTTATTTTCGAAGAATTTAAAGGTACGGGTAACTCTGAAATTATATTGGATCGTAAACTTTCCGATAAACGCGTATATCCTGCAATAGACATTAATAAATCCGGCACACGTAAAGAAGACCTTTTGGTTGATAAAGCTACCCTCACAAAAATCTGGGTATTACGTCGTATTCTGAACCCTATGGGCGTCATAGATGCGGCAGAATTCCTACTCGATAAAATGAAAGACACAAAAACCAATGCAGAATTCTTTGAAAAAATGAATTCATAATTGCCAGTCACAGAGGCATTGCAATGCTGCATTGCAAAAAAAGCACTCGACTGTTAAGAGGTTTTTAACTTTCATGCTCTACTTTGACATTGAAATTCTTTGAATAACGCTCTCTGTTCTGGGAGTGTCCTTTTTCCGTAAGGAGGAAATCATGCCTAAATCTGTTCCCGCTCGTAAAAAAATATCACTTATAGGCGCCGGTAATATTGGTGGTACTCTCGCTCACCTCGCTTGCCTCAAGGGCTTAGGCGATGTGGTGTTGTTTGACATAGTAGAAGGCATGCCGCAGGGTAAAGCACTGGATATAGCGCAAAGTGCTGCCGTGGAAGGGTTTGATGCCCGCTTGAAAGGCACCAATGATTACGCAGATCTTGAAGGCTCCGATGTGGTGATTGTTACCGCAGGTGTGCCTCGCAAACCCGGTATGAGCCGCGATGATCTGGTGAATATCAATACCAACGTAATTAAATCTGTTGGTGAAAATATTAAAAAATACGCGCCTAAAGCATTTGTGATCGTCATTACTAACCCGCTTGATGCCATGGTGTGGGTAATGCGCGAAGTAACCGGATTTTCTCCTAATAAAGTTGTGGGTATGGCGGGCGTACTGGATTCATCCCGTTTCAGTCATTTTCTTGCTGAAGAATTAAATGTTTCTATTCAGGATATTACAACCTTTGTTTTGGGTGGCCATGGCGATACGATGGTGCCGCTGGTGCGCTATTCTACCGTGGCGGGTATTCCTATTCCTGATGCCATTAAAATGGGCTGGACAACACAGGAAAAAGTAGATGCAATTACCAAACGTACCGCTGGCGGTGGTGGAGAAATTGTGTCGTTACTTAAAAATGGTTCCGCATTTTATGCACCGGCTTCTTCTGCTATCCAAATGGCCGATGCCTATTTGAATGATCGCCGCAAAGTATTGCCATGCGCCGCGCATTTAGACGGCGAATACGGTGTGAAAGATTACTATGTGGGTGTACCAGTGGTGATTGGCGCAAATGGCGTGGAAAAAGTAATTGAAATTGCACTCGATAGCGAAGAGCAAAAGAAATTTAATGCTTCTGTGGATGCAGTAAAAGAACTATGTGATGGAATTAAAGTCTAACCCGCAGAAAAGTTGGGTTTTACTTGCCTATGCAGGGTTGTGCTGCTAAATCACTATGTTATATTGGGAATCCGCACTAGCGGAAATACAAGAAATTAAAGCGAGATAAGCGAATGAATATTCACGAATATCAGGCTAAAGAAGTGTTGGCAAAATACGGCGTTCCCGTTCCAAAAGGGTTTGTGGCTTACACAGTGGACGAAGCTGTGGAAGCCGCAAAAAAACTAGGAGGCGGCAAAATGCCTGCCCTTGCTGTGGTGAAAGCGCAAATACATGCAGGTGGACGCGGTAAAGCCGGAGGCGTGAAGCTCGCCAAATCTGAAGCAGAAGTTCGTGAGCATGCATCAAATATTTTAGGGATGACATTAGTTACGCATCAAACTGGCCCTGAAGGCAAGGAAGTGCGTCGTCTCTACATAGAAGAAGGCAGTGATATCAAGGATGAGTTATATTTGTCCATCGTAGTAGATCGTGAAACCAGCCATGTTACCTTTATGGTATCATCCGAAGGCGGTATGGATATCGAAGAAGTGGCAGAGAAAGATCCTGAAAAAATTCACATGGTGGATATTGATCCAGCCTGTGGGTTTCAAGCGTTCCATGCCCGTCAAATGGCGTTTGGCCTAGGTCTGAACGGTGCAAAAGCCAAAGCGTTTTCCAAATTTGCCGCCGCGCTTTACACTGCATTTGTAGATACGGATGCTTCGCAGTTGGAAATTAACCCACTGGTAGTAACAGGCGATGAGCAAATAATTGCATTGGATGCAAAATTCAATTTTGACGAAAATGCCTTGTTCCGTCACCCTGATATTGCAGAAATGCGCGATGAAGACGAAGAAGAGCCATTGGAACGCCGCGCTGCAAAATTTGATCTGAGCTACATCAAAATGGATGGTAATATCGGCTGTATGGTGAACGGGGCTGGTCTCGCAATGTCGACCATGGATATTATCAAATTGGTAGGTGGCGAACCTGCAAACTTTTTGGATGTAGGCGGAGGCGCAACAAAAGAGAAAGTAACCGAAGCTTTCAAGCTTATTTTGTCTGATCCGAATGTAGAAGGTATTTTGGTGAACATTTTCGGTGGAATCATGCGTTGCGATGTTATCGCTGAGGGCATTGTTGCCGCCGCAAAAGAAGTAAGCCTAGATGTGCCGCTGGTAGTGCGCCTTGAAGGCACCAATGTGGAATTGGGTAAAAAGATTCTTGCAGGTTCCGGCCTGCCTATCGTATCGGCGGATAACCTTGGCGATGCCGCAGAGAAAATTGTAGATGCAGTGAAACGGGAGGCCGCATAATGGCTATTATGGTGAATAAACATACCAAGGTCATCTGTCAGGGCTTTACCGGCCGTGAAGGAACGTATCATTCTGAGCAGGCGATTGCTTATGGTACGCAAATGGTCGGTGGTGTAACCCCAGGAAAAGGTGGCACCGAGCATTTAGGTTTGCCTGTATTCGATACTGTGGGAGCGGCAGTTGATCGTACCGGTGCTAATGCGTCAGTAATATATGTGCCACCGCCTTTTGCAGCGGACGCAATTTTGGAAGCCATCGACGCAGAAGTTGAGCTGGTAGTATGTATTACCGAAGGTATTCCGGTATTGGATATGGTCAAAGTGAAGCGCGCACTCACCGGAAGCAAAACCCGCTTGGTAGGCCCTAATTGCCCCGGCGTAATTACTCCGGGCGAATGCAAAATTGGTATCATGCCCGGGCATATCCACAAACGTGGTACAGTAGGTATTCTGTCGCGTTCTGGTACGCTTACCTATGAAGCGGTGGCACAAACTACGGCTGTAGGACTCGGACAATCTACCTGCGTTGGTATTGGCGGAGATCCGGTCAATGGTACGAATTTTGTGGATGTTTTAGAAAAATTCCTCGCCGATGATGAAACCGAAAGCGTTATCATGATTGGCGAAATTGGCGGAAGTGCCGAAGAAGAAGCCGCAGAATTTATTAAATCCAGCAAAACCAAGAAGCCTATCGTGGGGTTTGTGGCGGGGCGTACCGCTCCTCCGGGCAAACGCATGGGACATGCGGGTGCAATCATTTCCGGTGGGAAAGGCGGCGCAGAAAGTAAAATCGAAGCCATGCGTAGCGCAGGCATTTTTGTGGCAGACTCGCCCGCAATGCTTGGCAAAACCATGATAGAAGCCCTGAAAGGCTAATCTGGAGCGCAGGTTTTCGGTGTTGAGTAACGTTCACGGTGCGGCTTAACATCCGCACGTATCAGGGAGATACGGCTTAACCCCGTGTCATGGTCATGTCTGCAGAATTCGAGCAAACCTCTTACCTCTTTGGTGCAAACAGCATTTTTATTGAAGAGCTGTTTGAAAAATATACACAAGATCCCCGTTCGGTAGACGATGAATGGCAGCGGTTTTTTGCGCAGTTTAATGGTGAGGTTGTCCGCCACCCAAGCTGGGGAAATGCGCGCAGCGCTGTGATTGGCCAAGTCAGCGAAGAAGATGCCGCGCCTGCAGCAAAAGGCGGCAAAACCCAACTTTCCAAAGAAAATGTGTTGCAAGCTGCAAAAGATTCGGCGCGGGCATTGATGCTTATTCGCGCCCATCGCGTGCGCGGTAACCTGTTGGCCGATCTGGATCCGCTCCATCAGGAAGAAACCCCCTATTACGCTGAACTAGACCCCGAAAATTATGGATTTGGCGAGGACGATATGGATCGTCCGATTTTTATTGATGGGGTGTTGGGGTATGAAACCGCCACCATGCGCGAAATTATAAGCGTGGTACGTCGCGCTTATTGCGGCAAAATTGGCACAGAATTCATGCATATTGCTTCGGCAGAAAAAAAATCCTGGGTGCAACAGCGCATTGAATCTGCATTAGGTCGTCCGGAAACCGGTGTAGACGAGAAAAAACGCATATTAAAAAATATGGTCGAAGTCGAAGCTTTTGAGCGGTTTTTGCACACCAAATATCCCGGTACAAAACGTTTCTCTATCGAAGGCGGCGAAGCGGTTATTCCCGGATTAGAAACACTGATTCTGGAATCATCGAATCAAGGCGTGGAAGAAGTCAATTTTGGGATGCCTCATCGCGGCCGTATGAATGTGATTACTACCGTGATCGGTAAGCCCTATGTAGAATTATTATCAATTTTTCACGGTAATCTGGACTTCCCGGAATGGGTTGATAGCTCCGGCGATGTGAAATACCATTTGGGCACCTCTGCCCATAAAAAGCTTGAAAATGGCAAAAGCATTTATCTTTCTATGTCGGCTAACCCGTCGCATTTAGAAGCGGTGAATCCTGTGGTGGTGGGAAAAGTGCGCTCTAAGCAGCGGATGATTAAAGACAAAACCCGCAGCAAAGTCAGCAGCGTTTTGCTGCATGGTGATGCCGCTTTTGCCGGACAGGGTTCCGTTGCCGAAACCTTAAGCTTGGGCGATTTACGCGGATATACCACCGGCGGTACGGTGCATATCATTGTGAATAATCAAATTGGTTTTACTACCGATCCTAAGAATTCGCGTTTTACTCCCTACCCTTCCGACGTTGCCAAAATGGTGCAGGCACCTATTTTTCATGTGAATGGGGAAGATCCCGAAGCGGTGTCTTTCGTATGTAAGCTTGCGGCGCAGTATCGTCAGGAGTTTAAATGCGATGTGGTGGTAGATATTTTCTGCTACCGTAAATACGGCCATAATGAGGGCGATGAGCCGATGTTTACGCAGCCGCAAATGTATAAAACCATCGCCAAAAAAACCTCTCCTACTATGATTTATGCTGATAAACTGGTAGCAGAAGGCACCATGTCGCAAGACGAGGTAGACGCGCAATTCGAGCACTTTAAAAATTATTTTGAAGAGCAATTTAATATTGCAAAAGACTATAAGCCCAACAAAGCCAATTGGCTGGAAGGTTCATGGTCAGGCTTGAAACGACCCGATACCACAAAACCGCATCCCGTGGTAGATACCGGTGTGGCTGAAAAAACGCTTAAGGCACTCGGCAAAGCTATTTCTTCTTTCCCCGAATCGCTGAATGTGAATTCTAAAATTGTGCGCCAGCTTAAAGTGCGCGATAAAATGATGGATACGGGTGAAAATATTGACTGGGCAACGGGCGAATTATTAGCCTATGCAACCTTGCTCAAAGAAGGCTTTCCCGTGCGCATCAGCGGGCAAGATGTGCAGCGGGGAACATTCTCGCATCGCCACTCTGCTCTGATAGACCAGCAAACGGAAGAACGCTATTGGCCGTTGAATAATCTGGGCGGTGAACAAGCGCCATACGAAGCTATCAACTCCAACCTTTCCGAATTTGCGGTGTTGGGCTTCGAGTATGGTTACAGCCTTGCCGACCCCAATTGTCTGGCTATATGGGAAGCCCAATTCGGTGACTTTGCTAATGGCGCACAAGTGATTATCGACCAGTTTATCGCTTCGGGCGAAATTAAATGGTTGCGTATGAGCGGATTAGTAATGCTTCTGCCTCACAGCTATGAAGGCATTGGCCCCGAACATAGCTCTGCCCGATTAGAGCGGTTTTTGCAGCTTTGCGGCGAAGATAATATGCAGGTGGTTAATTGCACCACTCCGGCAAACTTCTTCCATGCATTGCGCCGTCAGCTTCACAGCTCTTTCCGCAAGCCGCTTATTGTGATGTCGCCTAAATCGCTGCTACGCCATAAAAGATGTGTTTCTACGCTTACCGACATGCGTGCAGGAACCAATTTTGCACGTGTAATTCCCGAAACAGAAGGGTTGGTGGCCGATAGCAAAATTAAACGGGTGATATTAACCAGCGGCAAAGTTTACTATGATTTGCTGGAAGCCCGCGAAGAGCGCGGTATTGACGATATGGCAATTGTGCGGGTCGAGCAATATTATCCCTTCCCCCGTGAAGAGATTGAAAAAGAACTCAAGCGTTATAAAAACGCCGAAGTAATGTGGACGCAGGAAGAGCCAAAAAATATGGGAGCATGGACGTTTATGGGGCCTCGTATCGGAGATATTCTTGACTCCCTCGGACGCAAAAGCCTGCGTATCCAATATGCCGGGCGTAAAATTGCAGCATCGCCAGCTACCGGATATTTAAAAATACACGAACGTGAACAAAAACAATTGATAGATGAGACGTTTAAGGCTTAAATCAAGCAAGCCAAAAAAAGCGTCCGTTTTTAGGAGAAAATCTATGACTGCCGATATTATCGTTCCCGACCTCGGTGAATCTGTTACAGAAGCCACGGTTTCAAAATGGTTTAAAAAAGAGGGGGACAGTGTTCAACAAGACGAACAGCTTGTAGAGCTGGAAACCGATAAAGTAACATTGGAAGTCAACGCTCCTTCTTCTGGTGCGCTCATCAGCATCAAAGCGAAAGAAGGCGATACACTCGATGTGGGCGCCCTGCTAGGTATCATTGACCCGAAAGCCAGCGGCAATGCATCGTCTAACGATAATAAAACCGAAGCTGAGGCAGCGCCACAAAAACCCGAGAGCAAAGAGCCTCCGGCAATTGCTCCCAAAGCTGCGCAAAGCGATACTCCGCTTTCGCCAGCAGTGCGCAAAATGGTGGCAGAAAACAACGTGAATCCTGCCAATGTGCAAGGAACAGGCAAAGATGGCCGCCTGACCAAAGGCGATGTGATTACTCATCTGGAAGGCGGCGCAATGCCTGCCGCTGTAGCACCTGCGCAACAATCGAATGAGCCTCGCGAAGAACGCGTAAAAATGACCAAACTGCGCCAAGTAATTGCTCGCCGTTTGAAAGAATCGCAAAATACCGCCGCCATTCTAACCACTTTTAACGAAATCGACATGACCAACGTCATGGCACTGCGTAGCGAGTATAAAGAAGCCTTTGAAAAGAAACATGGCGTTCGCCTTGGCTTTATGGGCTTTTTCGTGAAAGCGGCTGTGAATGCGCTTAAAGAAATTCCTGAAGTTAATGCCGAGATTGATGGCGATGAAATTGTATATAAAAATCATTACGACATTGGCGTAGCGGTAGGCACCGAAAAAGGTCTGGTTGTGCCGGTGATTCGCGATTCCGATGTGAAATCTCTCGCAGAAATTGAATCCTCCATTGGTGACATGGCAAAAAAAGCCCGTAATGGTACCCTGACTCAAAAAGATATGAGTGGTGGCACATTTACAGTGTCCAATGGTGGCGTTTATGGATCGCTCATGTCCACCCCCATCATTAACCCGCCACAATCAGGCATTTTGGGTATGCATAAAACCGAAATGCGCCCTGTGGTAATGAAAGATGGCAGCATTGTGGCACGCCCTATGATGTATGTAGCGCTCTCTTATGATCACCGTATCATTGATGGTCGTGAAAGCGTAACCTTCCTCGTGCGGGTGAAAGAAGCGCTGGAAGATCCGCGACGCCTGCTTTTGGGGCTATAATGTGACTCTTCGCCGCAGAGTATGGCTTTCACTGGATATGAGTAGCAATTCCGGTATACTGACTACGGCGAATAAGCTTATATTTATCTTAATTTTTGTTGGGCTTGCCGCACAAATTTTAGAAACAGAGCCACAACTAGCGGATGCTTATACTAAGGGCTTTCTGGTTGCTGAATATATATTGATGGTTATTTTTACCATAGAATATATGTTGCGTGTGTGGAGCATTCCTGAAAATCCCGAATATATAGGGAAACACGGGCGATTGCGGTATTTGGGCAGCAAATGGGCAATCATCGACCTTATAGCAATTATTCCCTCCTACCTTATGTTTTTATCTTTTGATTTGGTATGGTTGCGCACATTGCGCGTATTGCGTCTGCTTAAATTAATGCAATTCAGTGCCTTTGGGGGCGCTTTTTGGATTATTGGCCGTGCCGTGCGTGAAAAAGCATTTGAACTCAGTGCCACCTTTGCCATTGCCATTGCGTTACTTTTATTTTCTGCCACCTGCCTCTATTTTATCGAAGGCGATTTGCAGCCAGAAGTATTTGGCAGTATTCCCCGCGCTATGTGGTGGAGTGTCGCTACATTGACCACAGTAGGTTATGGAGATGTGTATCCTGTTACAGCTTTAGGACGTATATTTGCTGGATTTACAGCGATGATTGGTATTGGAATAATTGCGATGCCCACAGGTATTTTAGCCGCTGCACTGAGCAATGCTTTCAGTAAAGAAAACCGCGAAAAATAAATTCTCTGTTGCCTCCTTCTTATCAGCCGTTATTGTAACCTCAGAAACCGTATTTAAACTCTCAGGAAACTTTTATGTCTGAACAATATGATCTTGTAGTAATCGGTGGTGGTCCTGCCGGATATGTGGCCGCTATCCGCGCAGCACAGCTGGGCATGAAAACCGCTTGTGTCGAAAAACGTGGCGCGCTTGGTGGCACCTGTCTTAATGTGGGCTGCATACCTTCTAAAGCATTGCTGGAATCGTCTAAGCTATTTGCCGAAGTAAAATTACATGGAGCAGCGCATGGCGTAAAAACCAGCAAGCTCGAAGTGGATTTGTCAGCAATGATGGCGCAAAAATCTACCGCAGTGCAAGGCCTCACTCAAGGCATTGAAATGTTGTTCAAGAAGAACAAAGTCACCTACGTGCAGGCAGCGGGCGAAATAGTGGACGCTAACACTGTTAAAGCTGGCAAAGAGACGCTATCTGCAAAAAATATCCTCATCGCTACCGGATCAGACGTGATGGCGCTCCCGGGTGTGGAGATTGACGAGAAAACCATTGTGTCTTCTACCGGCGCACTCACGCTCGATAAAATCCCAGAAAATATGGTGGTTATAGGCGGCGGAGTCATTGGTTTAGAGATGGGGTCGGTGTGGAGCCGTCTGGGCGCTAAAGTTACCGTGGTGGAGTTTCTGGATCGTATAATTCCTGGTATGGACAACGATATTGCAAAATCCTATCAAAAGGTTTTGGAAAAACAAGGCTTTACCTTCAAGCTTGAAACAAAGGTGACAAAAGCGGAGAAAAAAGGCAAAGCGGTTACGCTAACCATGGAGCCAAGCAAGGGCGGCAAAGCAGAAACCATGAAAGCCGATGTGGTATTGGTGGCAATTGGTCGTAAGCCTTATACAGAAGGCTTAGGTTTGGATAAAGCCGGTGTGAAACTAGACAGCCGTGGACGGATTGAAATTAATGGTCATTTCCAAACTAATATAAATAATATTTATGCGGTGGGCGATGTGGTAGTTGGCCCCATGCTGGCGCATAAAGCCGAAGAAGAAGGCATCGCCGCTGTTGAAAACATGGCCGGACAAGCAGGGCATGTAGACCATAATCTTGTGCCGAGCGTTATCTACACATGGCCAGAAGTGGCGGCAGTTGGCAAAACCGAAGAGCAACTTAAAGAAGCGGGTATAAACTATAAAGCCGGAAAATTCACTTTTATGGCGAATAGCCGAGGGCGTGCTATAGGCCAAACCGATGGTTTTGTTAAAATTCTGGCAGATGCAAAAACCGATAAAGTTTTGGGCGCACATATTCTTGGCCCCGATGCCGGAACGCTGATAGCAGAAGTAGTAGCGGTAATGGAATTTGGCGGTGCTGCAGAAGACATTGCCCGCACATGTCACGCGCATCCAACCTTAAACGAAGCGGTGAAAGAAGCTGCCTTGGCCGTTGATAAACGCGCAATTCACTCTTAACATAACGTAATTTACCCCATAAATGGCAACACCCCAGTTTTTTCCGCCCGAGCGGAGAAAAAAGGGGTGTGTGCCGTTGCGCTCGACCTGGTCAGAGGAGGTTGAACAACCGCCAGGTGAGGAAGATCCCGATGACGCAGAACGCTGTGGCGATCTTGAGCGCGTGGCTCTTGTCCTTGCCGTTGGGCCACTTGCGGTACTTGATGACGAGCTTGGTCGCGAGGACGAAGCAGCCAGTGATCACGGTACCGAAGATGGTGACGAGCGCGAGCCTGTCGGGCGCGTACGCGATGAAGGCGAGCAGAGCGACGATGGAGACGAGGCTGAGCCCCTTGAGTGCCAACTGCTTGCGCGTACTCATAATAACTTCCTCCAAAGGAGAGAGTGTACCAAACACGGTTGTGTAAGGATAATACAGGTGCTTTAAAAGCAGCTAAAATTCAAAAAAGAATAAAAAACATTTATATAGTATCAGCGCTATATGACAGTTTTGTGACAGGTAATGAATTTTTACTCCCAGAAATGGCAACGCCCCAGTCTCTTTTCCGCCCGAGCGGAGAAGAAAAAATGGGGCGTTGCCGGTGATCAGCTTGTCTCGATCATCCATTGGATGAATGGTATGCTGACCGTGAGTGACACAGCGAAGAAGATCAGCCATGCGTCGAGCTTGTCGAGTTCCTTGGTGTGGCGTACCTCGTAGATCATCCATGATGCGGTGGAAAAAGTGCCAGCGATCATGAGGATGAAGAGCAGGTAGCCGATCTTGTCGTTGAACATGGGGAAGGTGACCACCATGACGGCGAGGATCGGCAGAGACGTGAGGAACGCGTACTTCGTGGACTTGCTCACAACTGCCTCCAAAGGGAGAGAGTGTACCAAACACGGTTGTGTAAGGATAATACAGGAGCTTAGAACACAACTAAAATTCAAAAAAGAATAAAAAACATTAAGATTATAACGCAGAAGCGTTACTTTTTTATTACGAAGTCATTTAAAAAATTAAACAAATAAAAAATCCCCCGAAATTAGCTTGTGGGGGATTTTTATGATTTAAATTAACAATAAAACTTAATTAAGCGGCCTTAACCTGCATTTCATTACTGAGGCGCTCATTAAGGCAATCTAAAAACTGCTTGGTGTTCAGATGCTGTTGTTTGCTTCCTACCAACAGCGCTAGGTCTTTGGTCATATGGCCGGCTTCAACCGCCTCGATACATACGCGTTCGAGGGTATCGGCAAAGCGCACCAATTCGTTGTTGCCATCAAACTGGCCACGATAGCGCAAGCCATTTGTCCACGCAAAAATAGAGGCGATGGGGTTGGTGCTGGTCTCTTTACCTTGTTGATGCAGTCGGTAATGGCGGGTGACGGTGCCGTGGGCGGCTTCCGCTTCAACGGTTTTTCCGTCAGGAGTCATTAGTACCGATGTCATTAGTCCGAGTGAACCAAAGCCCTGCGCTACAATATCGGATTGCACATCCCCGTCGTAGTTTTTGCATGCCCACACAAAGCCACCATGGGATTTAATGGCATAGGCTACCAAATCATCAATCAAGCGATGCTCATAATCCAGACCGGCGGCATCAAACTTAGATTTAAATTCTTCGTCATATATTTTTTGGAATATATTTTTAAAGCGGCCATCATAGGTTTTTAAAATGGTGTTTTTGGTGGATAAATACACCGGATAGCCCATTTGCAATCCATAATTGAAGCTGGAACGTGCAAACCCTTCGATAGATTCATCAAGATTATACATGCTCATAGCTACCCCGCTGGAGGGGCAATCGAACACTTCGCGCTCTATCACTTCACCGCCGTCTTCGGGAACAAATTTGATAGAAAGCTTGCCCGCCCCCGGCATCACAAAATCGGTGGCGCGATATTGGTCTCCAAAAGCGTGGCGGCCTACAATGATGGGTTTTTCCCAACCGGGCACATAGCGCGGAATATTTTTACAAATGATGGGCGCACGAAAAATTGTGCCATCAAGAATATTGCGGATAGTGCCATTTGGAGAGCGCCACATTTTTTTGAGACCAAACTCCTCTACACGACCTTCATCAGGGGTAATGGTGGCACATTTCACACCCACGCCATATTGTTTGATGGCATTGGCGGCATCGATGGTAATCTGATCGTTGGTTTCATCACGCATTTGGACAGAGAGATCAAAATATTTCAAATCGATATCCAAATACGGCAAAATTAGTTTCTCGCGGATAAACGACCAGATGATGCGGGTCATTTCATCGCCATCCAGCTCAACCACTGGATTTTGTACAGATATTTTACTCATGGCTGGCCTCGTAATGGTTGGTATATTGATATTCAGTGAGGTATCCTAACGGCTATATTCTAGGGATTCAAGGCGTTTAACTCACTATTTTTGCCTCTTTTATGGGCGAAAGATATTCTTCTTTTTTAGGCAAAAGATGGAATAAATGCACCATGATAGCCACGCCAATAAACGGGGCAACCAAATTGACAATTGGAATATTGGTGCAAAAAACGATGAATACGCCACATAAAAATGCCGGCGCGGGATATTCTTTGCGCAGCGCCTTGGCGTTTTTCTTACCTACATGGCGCGCTGCCGCCGTTTCAAAAAACTCGCGGCCAAGGAAATAACCGTTGATCGCTTACTACACCACCTGCCCGATGACGGGAATGAAAAACACCACCAAAAACACCAGATTCACGGCAATAAACAACAACACAAACTTGCTGTCTTCCCACATTTCCTGTAAAAAGGGGCGCGGTGCAGCGGGAGGAACAAATTCGGGATAATCTTGTTTTTCTATGGTATCGGCGATGGTTTCTTGAAAAAATGCAGCAATTGCGGGTAGCAATACTGGCAGCAGCATCCAACCTATGAAGCCTGCCCCAAAGGTGAGTGCCGCATCAGCAAAAAACTCCAGCCAGCCACCAGACCCAGTCACGCTAAAGCTGCTGAGTCCGGCAATAGTGGCCGCCAGAAACAAAACAAATGCCAGCATTGTTATGAGAGCTGTTTTCATAAGCAGCCCCAAAAAATGCGGGGAATTGATAGTGCGGAAAGTGCGGGCAATGGCGCGAGCGAACATGGGAACATCCTTAGAAAAATAACATGTATATAGTGCTACGGTATGCAGCGCAAAAAAACAAGTGTGCAAAAAGGCAGCGTATCGCAAGAAACGGGTGGTAGGTAGTAATGGTATTGGTTATATTCGCCTTTAGGAGAAAACTATGAAAACCGCAGAAATCAGGCAGACGGAAGTAAATTCGGCGCAGTTATATGCGGCGATAGAAAAAGCAATTATTTATTTGCAGGCCCATAGCCATGCACAGCCAGATTTGCAGGAAGTGGCCGATTTTTCGGGTATCTCGCCCTATCATTTTCAACGTACATTTACGCGTTTAGTGGGTATTTCGCCTAAGCGCTTTTTACAATACACCACCCTAGAAGCCGCTAAAACACGGTTAAATACGACGCCAAACTTGCTAGATGTCGCTTATGATGTAGGATTATCCGGCGGCGGACGACTCCATGATTTGTTTGTCAATGGCGAAGCCGCATCGCCGGGCATATACAAAAATGCAGGAGAATCGCTGCAAATAGTCTATGGCGTGCATCCATCACCTTTTGGCTATGCGGTGATTGCGCAAACTCCCCACGGCATATGTGAACTTAGTTTTGCTAGCGATCTGGCTGAGGCATCGTCTGTTATTGCGACAATAGGTAGAAAATGGTCGCAAGCCAGCTTGCGCGAAGATGCGGCGGCTACCCGCGCTGTTGCACAACGGCTGTACGAAAGGTCTGATAGGTCTGCACTGCCAAAGCTGCATTTGCGTGGCACAAACTTTCAGTTGAAAGTGTGGCAGGCATTGTTGCAAATCCCTTGTGGGGCATTAACAAAGAATACCCAGATTCCTCAGGCGACTGGTTCTGCCAAGGCGGTGCGGGCGGTGGGTACTGCGGTAGGAGATAACCCCATAGCCTATCTGATTCCCTGTCACCGCGTATTGCGCAAAGATGGTGGAATAGGCGGTTATGCCACGGGGTTACCACGCAAACAAACCATGCTGGCATTTGAGGCATTAAGCACAAAAATTATTTAATAATAACAAGCTATTGATCTAAAGTGCTGGCTTTGTGCTTGCTTAACGAATTGCATCCTGATACAAACTTCTCTTTTGGTGCAGTGGTTTATGAACGCGCTAAAAGACGCTTATTATCAAGGAAAACAAATTTATTGTTGCCGCATAAGCGGTAAAAGGGAGAGCAAAAAATGAGCCTTGGTCGCTTAATTGCAAAAAAATCGGTGGCACGTATCCAGCAAGAAGCCATGCAGAATCCGCTCAAGCGTTCGCTTGGTAAATGGAACCTGCTGAGCTTGGGTATTGGCTGTATTATCGGCGCGGGAATCTTTGTGATGACCGGTACAGCATCGGCACAATATGCTGGCCCCGCGATTATTATTTCATTCGTTATTGCAGGTTTGGCCTGTGCTTTTGCAGGGTTGTGCTATGCAGAACTGGCGTCGGTGCTTCCCATTTCGGGCAGTGCCTATACGTATACCTACGCGACATTAGGCGAGGTGTTTGCATGGGCTATGGGCTGGTTGCTTGTGTTAGAATACGGCTTAGCGGCTTCCACTGTTGCGGTAGGCTGGTCGGGCTATGTGGTGAGTTTTCTAGCCGGATTCGGGCTGGAAATTCCTATACAATACACCACCGCCACCGGTATCGAGATGATGCAAATCACCGATGGTAGCTGGCATATGGTGAG
>JAKUPQ010000019.1 GCA_022450665.1 Alphaproteobacteria bacterium
CTTCACGTTCTGATCCCAAGGGGGATGGAGACCCGCACATTTCGATGTGCCCCTCCATCCCCCACGGGAACAGATTTTATTAATGATATAACTACCCCCAAAAAATGTATTCCTACTAGCCGCTAAAGCAGGTTTCTGCTACATATTCTGCATGAAAAAATATGATGTAGTAATAGTGGGTGGTGGAATGGTTGGCATGGCTGCCGCAGTGGCGCTGGCTACGGCTGGCATTCATAGCGCCGTGATAGAGCGTATACCGCATCCCGCACAATTGAATAGCCAGTTTGACGGACGCACCGCCGCTATTTCCCTTGGCACAAAAAGGCTTATGGATAGTATTGGCGCATGGGAATTTATGGCTCCTCACGCACAACCCATTAATGATATACGGGTGGTGGACGGCGATTCATCGTTGTTTTTACATTATGATCACCGCGAGGTTGGCAATGAACCTTTTGGCTGGATTATTGAAAACCGTATTATCCGTGAAGCGCTTTTTAAACGTGGAGATACATTAAAAGAAATCAGTATATTTGCACCGCATTCGGCAGAGGATATAACGATTACTCCATCTTCTGCGCAAGTTACGTTAGATGATGGGCAAATTTTGCAAGCGCCATTATTGATTGCTGCCGATGGAAAATTTTCTGCCGTGCGTAAAAAAATTGGCATCGCCACCACTACGATTCCTTACAATCAAACTGCGCTGGTATGCACCATTGCCCATAGCGAACCACATAATGGATTGGCGTTAGAACGATTTTTACCCATTGGTCCCTTTGCGGTATTGCCTATGCAACATAACCGTTCCTCGCTGGTGTGGACAGAAAGTGCCGATAGCGCTGCTGCCATGCTGCAACTGAATGACGAAGATTTTGCCGCCGAAATTACGCGTCGCGTGGGTTCTTATCTGGGAGAAATTTCACTGGCAGGGCCACGCTTCAGTTATCCGCTCACATTGGTACATGCAGAGCATTATACCACACACCGCGCTGCGCTGGTTGGGGACGCCGCCCACGGCATACATCCCATAGCAGGCCAAGGCGTAAATTTGGGTTTTCGCGATGTTGCGGCACTGACAGAAATTTTATGCGATGCCAAGCGCCTCGGTGGTGACATTGGTTTTGAAACCACCCTTGCCGCCTATAATCGCTGGCGTGCGCTGGATGCCTTTGCCATGGTCAGCGTAACCGATGGGTTAACACGGCTGTTTTCCAACAACATTGTTCCTTTGCGTATTGCCCGCCGTTTAGGCTTGGGCGCGGTAGGTAAAATGCCCCCCGTAAAACGCTTTTTTATGCGTCACGCCATGGGGCTGGAAGGCGATTTACCTAAGCTAATGCGCGGCGAAACGCTTTAAAGCCTGGGCTGGGGATCTTCTTCATACGGATTTTCGGGTAACGTTGTGCTGCAAAGCCATAGCGCATGCACCACCATAACACTGATAATCAAAACTGCAGATGGACGAAATGTCTGCCCAAATACCAGCACTAAAGTAAGCAACGGCACACCACTGATCAATACAAGCTTACAGGCACGGGCATATTCTAATACTGGCATTAGTGCCATGCGCCCCATCCAATATGCTAAACAGCCCATAATAATCATATATACAAAGCTGGACACGATATTAAGCAACGTAAATATTAATGCATATGCCGTAAGGATGACCATGAAATCTTCCAAATCTACCGTCATTTGCTTTTCCGGTAGCATGGCATACCAACTATTAGCGCTATACCACAACGCAGAAATAAAAGCGGTAATGATGGAAAACAGCACGATAAAACCAATGACGCGCACACCACCCCATTGGTAGATTCCGCGTATGTAAAAATTTATTACCCCTTGTTTTACGCGCTCAAACATTGCTGTCCTATTGTATATCCGGCTGCGGCGGATGATTCTTTACCCAATCGCGCACTGCTTTTAAGCCAAAGCCAATAAAGCCAAGCGTGATTGCAAAAGCAATCCACCCCCACAGGAAAAACCCTGCAACTGATACAAAAAATTCAATGATTACTTTGCACCCAATGGCAATAATACAAATTTGTAAAATCGCTCCATAGGCAATATCCATTTTCAATAACTTGGCAATGAGCATACCAAACAGGCTGTAAAACAGCATCACCACCAATAGCCATAAATAAAATACTATGCTTAATGCAGCAAACGTTGCAAACACCGCCCATGGGCGTAGCTTTTCAGCCCATTGATTGATCATTGGCGCGGTAAGCATCATATTTCCCATATCGGTGAATTTATAACTGCGCATTTCTGCCTCATTGCGCTGTACCATCACAAACTCTTCGCCCACCAATATTCTAACCTTGGCATCCGCAGGGGTTTCATATACGCCTTGCGTATCAATCATAATTTCGGATGTGCCATCGGTGCTGTAAATTTGCACAGGCTCGCCTGCCACACTGCTGGCTTTACCATCCTGTATAGATATATCGGGCATTTGCTCCAGCATGTAGGGCAGTTCTTTATCATAAAATGTTTTCATGCCGGTTTGCAGCTCAAAAATAATGGGCAACGTTACCAGCAAAGCTATGACAACCAAATATAAGAACCCCTGCCCCCGCCAGCGCGTAGCGACATGCATATAGAATTCGCGGTTAAAAAACCCATTCCATAACGCTGTAATAAAAGGATAATACTTCACTTCCCCATTGGGTGTATTGCTGTATTCCATTGTTTATTTCTTTACTTCATTGCTCTTTAACTTGCGCGCTTCGTCTACCAGCATAATGGGAATACCATCGCGGATAGGAAATGCCAACGCGGCTTTATCGCTAATTAACTCTCCCGCTTTAGCATCGTAACGCAACGTGGTTTTACTGATGGGGCAAACCAGAATTTCCAGTAGCTTCGGGTCTATCTGAGTGGGGTGCTTATGTTCCATATATTATCCTTTAGCCTTCACAGAGTTTTGCAGATGCATACGTATAACATCTGCATCATCGGTTTCAATCTGATTGAGAGGTAAAACATGGAAAAAACGTGCATTACGATATAGCAACATTACACCATCTGCTTCATACCACTCCGTAAAACCCGACCATGCGATGTGCGTATCGGACTTTTTTGTCACAAACGAAATTTCATCTTCATTATAATTCACTGTCACTTTCGAGACGTCATCGCCATGCGCATTCATTTGGTTAAACTGTCTTTGTAGTGCCATGGTCATAAGTTTTTTCTGCAATGGCCCCATCAACGCCAATATCATAAGCGTTAGCAGCAATATGATCGCTTGTATGATACTCCAGCCAGCAAGTACCCACATTATGCCGATGCATAACCAAGAAATTGCAATCATACTATAACTAAATAGCCAAATAAACCGTTTGCGCTTTAAGTGTATACGCATAGCATGGGCAATAATGGGCGCATCTATCGTCAACTCCATGAAATATCAACCTAGGTTAAACAGTTGTTTTTTAGTTTATAACGCACTAAACCCTCACCCGTCTTTATAAAAAGCAAAAAAATTTACACTAAAGGCTTGCAAAGTAAAATTTCCTGCATAATATGGGGTTCCTACACATGAGCGGGTGTAGCTCAGGGGTAGAGCGTTACCTTGCCAAGGTAAATGTCGTGAGTTCGAATCTCATCACCCGCTCCATTTTTCTCCAAAAAAACATTATGTTTAAATCCTCGTGGCACAAGCCAATACGGGCTCCATTATTTAGCTCTGGCTGAATTGGTGAAATTAGCTATA
This sequence comes from Alphaproteobacteria bacterium, assembly GCA_022450665.1. Lineage (GTDB taxonomy): Bacteria > Pseudomonadota > Alphaproteobacteria > Rickettsiales > VGDC01 > JAKUPQ01. The sequence continues at coordinate 3,728 of JAKUPQ010000019.1, forward strand.
GTATTCCACAATAAAATTTTAATGGATACATATGGCACAAAATCAACTTAGCCTTTTAAACAAACGTCGGTTTTTGCCGCTTTTCCTTACACAATTTTTGAATGCGTTTAATGATAATGCGTTCAAAAACTCTCTGGTTATCCTGATAACTTATATTGCCGCTGATAAATCGGGTGTGGATCCACAAATATTGGTAACTGCTGCAGCAGGCATTTTTATTCTTCCATATTTTTTACTTTCTGCAACGGCAGGACAGGTGGCCGATAAATATGAGCGCTCCATGCTCATTCGCCATATCAAGAAAATCGAAATTTTCCTTATGGTTGCCGCCTCCGTTGCGTTTGTCTACGAATCGGTGTGGATGCTCATGTGCGTGTTGTTTTTTATGGGGGTACAATCCACCTTTTTCGGCCCGTTAAAATACACAGTTTTACCACAACATCTGGATGATAACGAACTGATTGCGGGAAACGCCATGGTAAGCGCCGGCACATTTATTGCAATTTTGCTTGGCACAATTATAGGCGGGTTACTGATATTAGCAGAAATCAATGTACCACTACTGTCCGCGTGGACAAACGGGCAGATTCGCGGTGGGGTGTTGCTAGTTTCTTTACTCACTATAAGCGTTGCGATATTAGGCTGGTTGGCAAGCCGCGCTATACCTAACGCACCGGCATCTATGCCCGAGCTGAAAATAAGCTGGAATATTCCCCGTGAAACCTGGCGCATTGTCAATTTCGCCCGCGAAAAAGAAGATGTTTTTTTAGCGATTATTGGTATTTCGTGGTTTTGGCTGGTAGGCGCCACCTTTTTGGCGCAGTTTCCTAATTTTGCAAAAGTCACTCTGGGCGCTGATGAAACCGTAGTAACATTCTTTCTCACCATGTTTTCTGTTGGTATCGCCATTGGGTCGCTACTGTGCAACCGATTGCTGAAGGGTATCGTTTCTGGGGTATATGCTCCAATTGGCGCAGTAGGAATGGCTGTATTTACCGTACTACTGTATTGGGTAAGCCACGATTATACACCCGCGCCGCAAAACAGCCTTATGGGGTTTATGGATTTTGTTAGCGATAGCGCCAATTGGAGCATTATTGGCTGCTTGCTAGGTGTATCTATTTTTGGTGGTATTTATGTTGTACCGCTTTATGCCATCATGCAGTCGCGCAGTCCAAATGAACATCGCGCCAGAATTATCGCCGCCAATAATGTAATGAACGCATTGTTTATGGTAGTGTCGGCGCTGGCTAGCACCGCTATGCTTGCAACAGGGATGGAAGTTACCACCGTGTTTCTAAGTATTGGATTGGTAAATCTGCCAGTAGCTTATATTGTACGTAAAATTGTTATTATTCAACGGGCTAAAATACGAGAGAAGATTTATGCTGAAAAAATTGCTCCGGACAATTCTTAAAGCGCTGTATGACGTAGAGGTTACAGGGCTGGAGAATTATGAAAAAGCAGGTGAGCGCGTATTAATTATCGCCAATCATCAATCGTTTCTTGACGCGCTTCTAATAGCGGTTTTTTTGCCCGAAAAGCCTATGTATGCCATTAATACATATATTGCCAAGCAGTGGTGGATGAAGCCGTTTTTATCGCTGGTCGATACCTTCCCACTTAACCCCACCAATCCCATGGCGACGAAAAGCCTGATTGATGAAATGAAAAAGAACCGCAAATGCGTTATTTTTCCGGAAGGGCGAATCACCGTAACCGGATCACTCATGAAAGTTTATGAAGGGCCGGGTTTAATCGCAGATAAATCCAACGCGATGATATTGCCCATCCGCATTGAAGGGGCGCAATACACCCCATTTTCACGCTTACGAGGCAAAATCCGCACCCACTGGTTTCCAAAAATCACGCTTGCTATGCTGCCACCGCACCAATTTCATGTAGACGAGTCCCTCAAAGGTCGCCACCGTCGCGAAGCAATTGGCAACCAACTTTTCGATTTAATGAGTGAAATGCTTTTCGATACCTCCCGCTGGCACAAACCATTGCTGCATACGGTGCTGGATTGCATGCATATTCACGGCGGCAATCATATTATTGCCGAAGATGTCAATCGCGAGCCAATGACCTATCGCCAACTGCTAATGCGAAGCTTGATTTTAGGACGTAAAATTGCCGGAAAAACCCATACAGGCGAGTTTGTAGGCATATTATTGCCAAATATGAACACCACGCTGGTAACATTTCTGTCGCTTCATAGCTTTGGCCGTGTGCCGGCGATGATTAATTTTTCAACCGGCGCAAAAAATGTTACCTCTGCATGCAAAACTGCTGAATTGCGTCAATGTATCACTTCACGCAAATTCATCCGTACTGCCAAACTCGGCCATATTGTTGATGCGATTGAAGAAGCGGGCACGCGGGTAGTGTATTTAGAAGACATTGCTAAAAAAATCGATTTTTCTGACAAATTCGGCGGAGCCTTAGCAGCTTATCTACCGCGCTTATGGCGGGATCGCTTGCGTCACGTCACCGCAAAAGATCCGGCAGTGGTGCTGTTTACCAGCGGTTCTGAAGGCGTACCAAAAGGGGTAGTGTTAAGCCATGAGAATTTATTAGCCAACCGCTATCAAATAGGATCGCGAGTGGATTTTGGGCCTAAAGATATTGTGTTTAACGTTTTGCCCATGTTTCACTCTTTTGGCCTAACAGGCGCCACCATTTTGCCGCTCACCAGCGGTATACGCATTTTCTTTTATCCCTCGCCGCTGCATTATCGCATTGTGCCCGAACTGGTGTATGACACCAATGCCACCATTTTGTTTGGCACAGATACTTTCTTGAGTGGCTATGCCAAATTTGCCCACCCTTATGATTTTTATAGTGTACGATATATTTTTGCAGGCGCAGAAAAACTCAAAGATGAAACCCGCCGTTTATGGTCGGAAAAATACGGGGTGCGTGTATTTGAAGGTTATGGCGCCACCGAAACCGCGCCGGTAATTTCGGTAAATACTCCCATGCAGAACAAGCCGGGTAGCGTTGGCCGGTTAATGCCCGGCCTCGAGCATAAGCTAGAGCCGGTTAAAGGCGTTGAGGAAGGCGGCAAACTAATTGTTAAAGGCCCTAATGTTATGCTGGGCTATTTGTTAGCAGAAAACCCCGGCAAGCTTGTTCCGCCCGAAGATGGTTGGTATGACACCGGTGACATTGTTACTTTTGACGAGCAAGGATATATTCATATTCAAGGCCGCGCCAAACGATTTGCAAAAATTGCTGGCGAAATGGTTTCTTTGGCCGCAGTCGAAGCATATTTAGCCAAGCTATGGCCAGAAAATCACCACGCCGTTGTCAATTTACCCGATGATAAAAAAGGCGAGCAACTGGTGTTGATTACCGATCGTAAGGATGCCAAACGGGATGCTATCATAACCTATACCCGCGAACACGGCATTACCGAACTTTCGGTGCCGCGCATTATTAAATCTGTCGATGAAGTGCCACTGCTGGGAACCGGTAAAACCGATTATCAGGGCGTAAAAGACCTAGCAGAAGAATTGGTGGAGGACGCTTAACACTTTTCGGCGCATTTTGGTGTTTGCGTATTCTTACGCTTTTGTTCACAGCGCATAAGCGCAAAATGACATCCATACATCAACGCGCCTACAAGTATTAACGAGCCGATTATTTCTGCTGATAACAAATCTGAAAGATGCTCTATTTCGCTGAGTTCCTGCCCCAAATTGACATATAGCGCTGTCATGGGAAGCCTGCCGACTAGCGTTGCCAACATATATGTGCGCAAACGCATAGGGGTTAGTCCCATGCCCAGATTGACTACCGGCGAAGGTAGCACTGGCGCAATGCGAAGTATCAGTAAATAAATCCAGCCATTGGCTTTTATACCATTATTCACTCGCTGCAATTTATTGCCATAGCAGCACTGCACCTCATCGCGCAATAAGTGACGGGAAATTATGAATCCAATCGTAGCACCCAGCAGATTCCCGGTGTTGGCAATAAGATTCGCCTCCCAAAGCGGAAAAATTGCACCGACCATCAGCATCATTACAATACCACCAGGAATATAAAACCCCAGCACCAGCGCAAATACTATAGTAAAGGCTAAAGCACCCCATATTGGATGGGTATCCATATACGCTTTAAGCATTTCCTGGTTCGCCTGCATCCACCCAAGAATGTCATTTTCATAAGCAGAAAATATGTATGCACCCACGATAATCAGCGCAATAAATACTGAGCCATATACGGCAATTCGGGTATTTATTAATCGTTGTACCAAAGGCGCATCTGTTGATTCATTTGCAGGTGCAGTGCTGCTCATCGCGTTATTTCTCGAATCTTATATGTTTTTTACTTATTAGCATTTACTATGCATTATTAGCTTATCAATAAACTATAGTGATTTGTAAATTACATGAACTGGCGTCTGCCCCCATTTATGACTAATCCACAAGGCGATGAGCGCCGCTGCGGTGTGGAAGTTGAGTATATTGATGTGCCGCTGGCACGAGCAGCAGATATTATCGCTGGTTTGTGGCATGGCGATATCGAATGGCAGCACGATCATCATGCCACCATTACCACCGAAGATTTAGGCAAATTCACCGTAGAGCTGGATGTGGAATGGATGCAAAAGCTCTCGTTGCAAGCTAAGAAAGACCGCGCTACAGGACAAATGCCATTCGCCGAAACCGCCGATAAAATGCTGTTTCCCATGGTGAGCTCTATTGCGCCAAATGAAATAGTATCGCCTCCTATTCCGTTTTCACGTTTGCACGAGTTGGACGAATTGGTCAGCCGTTTGCGTGAAGCGGGCGCAAAAGGCACCAGCGATTCAGTAATGTATGCTTTTGGTGTGCATTTAAACCCCGAAACGCCCTCGTTGGATTCGCTGGAAATTTTAGATTATCTGCGTGCATTTTTGTTATTATATGACTGGATGAAGTTTGACATGCAGGTTGATGCCACACGCAGTTTAACAGGATTTGCCCGCGCCTTTCCGGTAGAATATGTGCGTAAAATTCTGGATGCCGGTTATGCGCCAGATATGCACACATTAATCGACGATTATTTGCACTACAACCCCACGCGTAACCGCGCTTTGGATATGCTGCCTCTATTTTGCCACATCGATAAAATGCGTGTTTTGGCGAAAGTGGAAGACAGCTTGGTAAAAAGTCGTCCCACTTTCCATTTTCGTCTGCCAAACTGTCACATAGACCGCATAGACTGGAACCTTTCCAGCTCGTGGGATTATTGGCTGCAAGTGGAGCGTTTAGCTGCAAATAAAGAACAGCTACGCAAAATGCAGCAAGCATATTTAACTCACCTGAAATCCCCTTTTGCACTATTTAGTGATGCATGGAGAGAAGAAACCCCGCAATGGCTGAAAAACGACCATTAATTGCCGTAACCGAACCGGACTCTAAAGGCCGTTTAAGCTGGGTGTGTATTGCACTTGCCATTTGGTGTGTTGGCGGCAGGCCGATACGCGTTACCCCCGCTAAACCGCGCTTTAACTTACCTATAAAAGGCTTAATTATCGCCGGTGGCACCGATATTGATCCACTGCGCTATCATGGTATTCCCAAAAGCAAGTATCGCTATGACCGCCCCCGCGATACGATGGAGCTGGCATGGCTGGAACGTGCTGAATCTCGCGGGCTGCCCGTATTAGGTATTTGCCGTGGCGCACAGTTGATGAACATAGCCCGTGGCGGCGATTTGCATATTGATATTAGCAAGGTATACGAAAAAGCCACTTATCCCAACGGTACGTTAGCGCGCATTTTTTATCGTAAACGCGTTAAAATTCATACCGACACCTTACTTTACCGATTAATTGGCGAAGAACATAGCCGTGTGAACAGCATGCATACGCAAGCAATAAATCGTTTAGGACGTAACTTACGGGTGGGTGCAGAAGAGGAAAACAGCATCATTCAGGCGGTAGAAGACAAACAGCAATCTATGTTTATTGGGGTGCAATTTCACCCCGAATATATGATATATGCACGCCGATACCGCGCTCTTTTCAAGCAAGTGGTGGCAATCGCTAAGATAAGATGAGGAATATGCTTACATTTAATAAGAAATGTTTTCTTCGTCATCAATGCTGAGTGCAAAAACAAACAAATAAATCAATAGTGCGCTAATTACTGCAACACTTGGAATCGCTACTAAGGGTAATACCCATTGGTTAGACGCTGCATCTACAAGCCAAAGCTGATAGACCCAATTAAATCCAAATGCTACTAACGTAAAAGCTACAACTGATAACGTAAACATTATAACAATATTGATCAGCCGCTCATACATTAGCGGATCTCCTAGGGTTGGGGTTATGTTTTCCATCATTTTCATACGGTCATATTGGCATGGCATTAAATAACTGGAAATATGTGCGCACCCCGTAAAATATAAGCTTTACGTAAGGGCGAATTGCTTTTATCGAATATTGATAAGCATTTATACATCCCGCTACAGTAAATTTAGTTAGCTACTGCTACTTCTGTTAATAGTGCGTAACAACGCATTTTACAAACAAGCGTGAGAAAATAAAATTCACGTATATACAGGAGAATAGCCATGCGTCGCGAAACCATAGAAGAAATTAAAAAATTCACCCCTCCGGTAAAGCATCCCTCACCTTTTGCTACCCCCGTTGTTGCAATGGTGCTGGCAGGTGTTGTTGGAATCACAGCAATTTACGCAGATTATGCCCGTGGCAGCCTGATGGATGAACTTAATCGCGACGATAACATTAACGACTTTCAACAAGTCGTTTCAAATAGCACACTAAAAGAAAGCTTTTCTGAAAAGAACTGGCAATACACTATTGTAGCGCCAACTAATCAGGCATTTGACAAAGCACAATGGCAAACTGAAGAAACCGCTATTCGTCGTTTTGGCCAAGCCCCTTTTAGTGATACACCTGAAATTGCTCCTGCATATAGTGGTATCTCTGCATATGACTATGTTGTGTCTGCTCCTGTATATCCAGATGACATTGAATTTGGCAAAGAAATCAGCACCCCTTCTTTAAGCGGCAATGACATCGTATTTAGCCGCATAGGAAACAATGATAGTGATGTGCTGGTTAACGGACAGCCTGTTTCATCAGTACAATATGCCGATAATGGCGTGATTTATACTATTGATGACATGATCACCTTCCCTGAATTCCAGCAACAATATAGCTGGGCTCAATAATATAAAAGGGCATGATGCCAAAAGTTCTTAACAAGGAGTTAGACGAATGTTGCAACCAACACATACATTTCCCGAAACCACTACCCGCAGCGGAGTGCTGGATTTCCATAGAATTGATCCCGATACATTGGGGCAGGCATTGACAGATCTGAATAAAATTGTCGATAAAAATGCTTATTTGCTTCGCCACGATCCTGCATTAGCACGCGAAGTTCTGCGCTATGAAAATCATTTGATCGATGCTCAGGGTGGCGACAATGAAGCGCTTAAACTTGCCACAGCTCCAGAAGAATTTGACAAGTTGATTGAGCTTTCTAATACGCAGAATCCGCTTACCGAAAACGAACCAGTACATTTTGAAGGTACTGAAAGAGAAGCTAATCTGCAATATCATGCACTGCGTGAAGATTTGTTGCGCTTTAAGCATCAATATCTATCTGCATCGCGTGTAGACTGATTATTACTACGACATAGCTATTTTTATTTATGGGGAAGGCATTGCGCTTTCCCCTTTTTTTTATTGTATATTTACAAAACCTTCTAGTGCAGCGTATCGCCCTCTGAGCAGTTATATAAGAATATATAGCATACCCATGCACAATAAAGGTTCGCCTGATGGACGTATTGTCGTCATTTACCAATTTACATTATGTCTCACTTGGTGAGGCCATGCTGCGCTTAGCGGCTGCATGTATTTTGGGGCTGGCAATTGGGCTGGAGCGGCAAATAAAAAACAAGCCCCTCGACTTTCGCCCATTTATGATGGTGTGCCTTGGAGCTGCCATGTTCACTATTATTGGTATGGAGTTGTTATATACGCTTAAAAATACCTATAACAACGATAATAATACACTAAGCATCGACCCAAGCCGCATTATGCAGGGCATTATTGGAGGCATAGGTTTTTTAGGAGCAGGCGCGATTTTTCGCGATAGCGAACATGTGGTGGGCGCTACCACCGGCGCAGGCATCTGGATGGTAGGCGGCATTGGTATGGCATGTGCATTAGGACTATTTTCTTTCGCCATTGCTGCAACGTTTCTAGCGTTGTTCATCTATACATTTATGGGAATTGCGCTGCAATACTTCCCTAATAGCAACGAAGACGAAACTTATATTTTTAGCAACGGCTACAAAGAAAAGCATAAAAAAGACAATCACGAAGGGACAGAATAATGTTTATACGATTAGCACTTATTACATGCATGGTTTCATTTATTGCAGGCTGCTTTAATGGCATGAAAGTGGATGTGGCACCACCTTCTTGCACCGTAGATGAAAATAGCCCAGAATGCGTAACACAGCCCCATGAGCCAATCCCTATGGAAAACGAATCGTTCTTTAAAGACGAAGTCAGTGCTTTTGATTGGCTGGGTAGTACTGTTTAATCTAGCTATAAACGCGATCTAAAAAGGCTGGAGGTTGAACCTTCAGCCTTTTTAATGGATTAAAATTTTTTAGTTATTTCTTTTGCGCCATTGCGGCATTTTCTTCTGGCAGCGGATGCACTAGCTTATCCACCACATAAATCACACCGTTATCCGCAACAATGCGCTCCATTGCCGGAACACCATTGATAAGCATAGTCTGGCTTTCATCGCTAACACGGGTAAAGGTAAGGATTTCGTTATTTGCAGCTGGTAGCTCCAAAATTTCTCCGGCTTGTATATCCTGTGGCATAACCTGGCTACGCACAACGAACCCTTCGCTTTGAATAATGTAATTTTCATTATTTACATTCACAATGCGTTTGTCTTTTACTATGCCATCATCGCTCACAAAGCGGATATTCTCACTATTAAATGCGGTATCAGTTGGGGCAACCATAGTAAAGTGGTGACGCTCGTTTTTCAGCTCTTTTGACAATGCAGGCGAAGAAGCTAAAATTCCCGAGAATCGACGCAGTTCATCTCGCCCATCAATTTCGCTGACTAAATTGTCATTCATTAATTCACCATAGGTTGCTCCAGCCAGAGAAACAAGGGCGGCAAATGTCAAAAATGCTGCAAACCCTTCCCAGCGCTCACGACGAAATCTATGTTTTTTTGGTTTTTGCGCTAAAAAATAATGTACCATATTAACTCCCTACCTCAGATAGCATCTGTTCTATACTGACGTATCCTTTGATATTTACTGCTATCATTATGCGCCTTAGCTAATAAAGAATCGCGCCACAAACAAAGGCAGCCAATCAATAATGTATAAATATCATTACACGTAATTTATTGGCTCAAACAATGCATTCTCACATGCTTTACGGCATCTTTATTCAATAGCCTCAGCAAACGACTGATAATTTACTAACCACTCTCTAAGGTTGTGATTGTAGGAACACCTGCACTGATGATCACAACAGCTTGGAGAAAAACCATGAAAAAGCAATTTTTAATCCTGATGACTGCCATGTTCGCACTTTTTGGTCTTGCAGCTTGCAACACCATGGAAGGATTTGGCGAAGACATCGAGTCTGGTGGTGATGCTATCGAAGATTCTGCTTCAAAGCATAAAAACTACTAATTAATTGCAATGCCTTGGGGGAGGATAAAATGCACATGAACTTGAAACGTACGACTATATATTTTGCGGCAACACTTATAGCAACTGGTGCAGTAGCAACCTATGCAACAGCTACTACACCAACGCCTCAGTCAACTGAGCAAGTGCGCAATTTAGATGTCGCGCCTTATGCCAATCTTACCAATAGCAAGCAGTTATTGCTATACGTAAGTCAGGCCGAGCGGCTTGTGCAAAAAGGAGACCGCACTTTTGCAAAAATGCATCTTAACGAAGCATTAAGCATGGCTGCGCGTCTTCCATCCTCCCCCGGCACGCAGGAAGATTCTAATATATACCGTGTAACGATGGTGTCGCTTAACGATGGAACCGTTCAGCGTCAGTTGATGCTGGCGCAACCAAGCAACATTACCGAAGCGTTAAATTTTTCGCCTGATGCCCTCCCCGTTGCAAAAAATAATATTGCTGATGCAGATGTAAAATATATCACCAGCAAATGGGAAAAATCTAAAATTCTTGTTACCCTGAATAACGCTTTGCGCGCTATTGAAATGGGTAAGACAAACGAAGTTCAGGCACAATTTGCAAAACTTCATGATCTGCTGATTGTTGATAATACTCATACTGTTTCACCCCGCCGCGCCGCTCAGGATAACGTGGCATTAGCCAGAGTGCTATTACAAGCAGGCGCTTATGATGCCGCTAAATTAGCCTTGGCACGCGCCGATACAAGCATTCAGGCAGTAGCTAAAGACAACTCTGCTTCGTCAAAACGTTTCGAAGAAATTGCAATCATGCGCAACGAAATGGCAGATGTTCACAAAGTTATCGAGCGTAATGAGCCAGATTCTTACAAGAAATTAGATGCGAAACTCGAAAAATGGTGGAACGCTTTATCGTAAGCAGACCGCTTAGATACGCATTAATAAAATAGGAGAGTCATAATGTTACGTGCAGCACTTATTTTTCTTATTATTGCCCTTGTGGCCGCATTCTTTGGTTTTGGTGGCGTTGCTACCGTTGCGGTAGACATTGGCATATTCCTTTTCTGGGTTTTTGCCGCCCTCTTTCTTATTGCATTGCTAGCAGGGCTGGTTAGTGGCGGTACACGCCGCATGTTACCGCGCACCTAAAAAACCCAGAGAACACGGATGGGGCTGTGAAAGCAGCTCCATCCGCTATTTTTAACAAATAACAGGAGACGATTATGACAGACACACGCGAACGCAACGTTCTGATAGTAGTAACCGGCCACACCGAACTTGGTAATACCGGCGAGTATACCGGCTTTCACTACGAAGAATTATCGACTCCTTATTATGCGCTGAAAGATGCCGGATACAACATAGAACTCGCCTCTCCTAAAGGCGGTGCAGTTATGCATGATCCTTCCAGCTTACCTGATGAAGAATCGCAACGCGCTGAATCCGTGAAGCGTTTCTTAGATGATGACGAAGCTCTGCGCGCCATTCAAAACACAATTGAAGTCAGCACTATTAACCCGGATGCGTTTGACGGCGTATATCTACCGGGCGGGCATGGTACAATGTGGGACTTTCCTGATTGTGCCGCCTTACAGGATTTGATCGCCAAATACGATCGCGAAGATAAAGTTATAGCCGCCGTATGTCATGGCCCTGCTGCTTTTGTGAATGTGCAATTACAAGACGGCAGCTATTTCGTAGATGGTCGCACCCTGAACAGCTTTACCGACAGCGAAGAACGCGACGCAGAAAAAGATGACGTGGTGCCATTCCTGCTTGAAGAAACATTGCGTGAACGTGGCGCAGATTTTGAAAAAGGCGCGAATTGGGAAGGCTTTGTAGTGCAGGATGCCAATTTAATTACCGGCCAGAATCCTCACGCATGCGCGAAGCTTGCCGATAAGATGGTTTCAGCGCTTGAGGAGCGCCGGAAGCAGCGGTATGCCGCATAATACTAAACAATGAAATAACGTGATGCTCTGCGTCCCGTTCAATAAGCCCCGACGCTCCAATCCCGTCGGGGCTTATTGCTGTTTAGCGCAGAAAACTTAGCATTAACCTACGTTGTTGCTATACTTTCTTAATTGCTTCTTTATACTGCTAGAAGCCATACTCACACGGTAAAAAGCTAAAGCAATGCAATAACTATAGGGCAATACAATGAACCAAAAAAAGAACACCATCCTTATTGTGGATGATGAACCGCAAATTCGTAAACTTTTGAGCATTACGCTCAGCAACGAACAATTCAAAACGATTGACTGCGATAATGGCAAAGAAGCGGTGCGCCTCGCAGCCAGTATTAAACCCGAACTGATTTTACTCGATTTAGGTTTGCCGGATATTGATGGGAAAGAAGTGATTTCTGCCATTCGCGAATGGTCGCAAGTACCTATTATCATTCTTTCAGTACGTTCAGATGATGACGAAATGGCGCTGGCATTAAACGCTGGTGCGGATGATTATGTCACCAAACCATTCAATCCCAATGTATTGCTGGCACGCATCAACGCGAATCTGCGCAAAGCAGTAACCAAAGAAGCCGGTGAGCCAGAGATTGTTAACGGTAAAATCCGTATGGATTTAGTGCGCCATGAAGTATTTGTGAATGACGAAAAACTTGCCTTCACTCCCAAAGAATATGAGTTGCTACGCTATTTTATTACCCATCGCGGCAAAATGCTCACACACAAACAACTACTTAAAGATGTTTGGGGCCCTGCACATGGTGACGATACGCAATATTTGCGCGTATATGTGAGCCAGCTTCGTGAAAAAGTTGAATCCGACGCAGCTGATCCGGATTATATTGTGACAGAGCCTGGCATTGGATATCGCATGGAAGTATTTAAAGCCGATGCAGATGCGAACGCCGATGCAAAAGCTGCCGTTAGCGGCTAAGTCAGCCATACCCGAATAGGGTTTTAAAGAATCAGGCATTTCTTTTTTTTGAGCCATCTTAAAAAGAGTGCCTGATTTTTTTCGTACTTATCTGAATTATAAACTAAGAATTTAGTAGTTTAGGCTGACCATTTTTCTACGCCCCTTTTCAAGGCAGTGCGTAGCGCTTCTTCAAAAGTGGGGTGATAAAACGGCATTTTCAGCAAATCTGTTGCTGTCATATGCTGTTGAATTGCCAATGCCAGCAAGTGAACAATATGCTCTCCTTCCGGCGCAAGCAATTCTGCGCCCAATAAAGTGCAATCATCCGCATCTAAAAACAGTCGTATGCGACCTACATTGCGCTGCTCAACCACAGCCCGCCCCTGATTTTCGAAGGAGGCTTCCACTTCGATCATTTTGCGGCCCTTAAGGCAATCATAGCTTGCGCCAACCGATGCAATATTAGGCTCGGTGAAGATAATATTCATTGGCACATAGCGCGTTGGACGTTTGCCATTTTTCTCTTTTGATTTTTTTGTGGCTTTGTTCGTATCGTCATCCATTTGCGTACCATTGCCATGATGATGTACAGCATTATATGCGGCGGTTTTTCCTTCAAGGCTGGCTTCATGCAAAATGGCGCGTTCATCATTCACATCACCTGCCATAAAGATGGGCAAATTGGGCAGCTGCAGCGTCATTGGATCAAACCACGGCACACCAGAGTCTTTCATAGGCACCTTCAGTTTTCGCAACCCTAAAGCCTCTATGGCGGGTTTGCGCCCGGCGCTCAAAAACAATGCATCTACCGGATAGTTTTCGCCATCTACGGTAAAGATAATATTATTGCCTTTCATCTCGGCAGAGGCATCTGCATTGGTATGAATTTTCATATTTTTTGCCAGCACATGCTGCATTTCATGATTCATATCCGCATCGCTAATGCCACCAAGCAACGTATTCGCATGCGCTGCCACAACAGATATGTCAAGTTTGGCAATCGCCTGAGCCATTTCTAACCCAAGTGGCCCAAGGCCAACCATGCCAATACGCTTAGGCAGATCTTTAAGCTCAAACAATGTTTCGCTAGTGATAATGCGCTCTTTGGGTATGGCGCTAAAATCTTTAGGAATAAATGGTACAGACCCTGTCGCAATAATAGTACGATGAGTATGATAAAGCTTATCATCTACGCGCAAACAGGTGGGAGATTCGAATTTGGCTACACCCCTAACAATATAATGGTCAATGCTTTCCAGACCTTCTTTCACACTGCTGACAAAATGATCGCGATGCTCCCGCACTTTTTTCAATATACGTGGTACATCGGCTTGCAGATGCTCTGCTCCGTTAATGCCAACTTCTTTAAATTTTTTTCGTGAATCATAAAGTTTGGCAGCATGGATTAATGCTTTTGATGGCATACAGCCAGTTTTTGCGCATGTTGTGCCACCCTCGCCTTTTTCGACCAGCACTACATTGGAGGTATATTTCAACGCTTCACGCAGCGCTGAAATTCCTGCCGAGCCGGCACCAATAATTACTACGTCAAAAACATGATATGTGCGCGCCATTTTACTCTCTGCTATTTGGTTGCCCTAATTTTCGCGAGGGGCTTTTATACTCTTTAATTTCCCATTAAACCACTATATTAATAACGCTACAGGTTGTAAGGATAAAATAAACCGTTAAGTCTAGTTTATATAATCTTTACAAAAACGCGTATTGCTTCTCACAGAACTTTGAAATGATCTGGAATAAATTGTACAGGTCGTAACACGACAATAATAACCATAAAGGGACTAATGAATATGAAACATTTTATTTACGGAATTGCTGGCGTTCTTGCTATTGGAACAGCCATTCCTGCATTCGCTATGCCAACCCATAATGGCACTGCCCCATCCGCCGCCCATAAGCATCAGGCTGGCGTAGTAGAAACTGCTACATCGCGCACTGTTGTTGTGAGCGAAACCCAACTTTTTGGCCAGCAAATCGCAGGCCAGCTAGAAGGTGTAGATAAAGCTACTATGTTCCGTCAGCTTATGGAAAACAATGGCTTGTCGGCCAGCCTGCGCGATAAAAGCAAAGGCTATACGGCATTTGTTCCTGTAGACAAAGCGTTTCAGGGCATGACTTTGCCAAGTGCTGCACCTGGGAAAATCAATCCAGAAGTTCGCGGAATTTTAGAAGACCATGTGGTAAGCGAAAAATTCGATGTAAATCTTTTGCATGGACAACGTGACAACGTTAAATCGCTCTCCGGCAAGAATATTGTCGTTTCAAAAGCGGGCAAAAGCTACTTCGCCAATGGCCATTTGATTGTAGACCGCATGCACAGCCCCGAAGGAATTGTGTATTTCATTGAAGATGTTATCAGCTCCCCTGATATTACCGCTGCAATTTACAATCCTTCCGATGTAAAAAAATAACTTTATTTTGTTTATGCTACCCATGGTTGTGGAGTAATACCATAACCATGGGTATGTTTAATTGAAAGCAATGCTTTCAGTTCCACAAATATTTGCGATATGTTCGAGATAGTTGTGGGTATATAGATGGGATGGCTTGGCGTGAGTTCGCGCCGCAACGCTCTCCGTCAAGTCATCTCACCATTATATACACATATCTTAAAAAGCGAGTATGAAGGGTGGATTCTATTTTGAAGTGCGACTTTTGTTAATTTACGCCCTCCTCTCTCGCCAGTTGAACATCAAAAGCTATTACTGTGATCCACGCTCACCATAGCAAAAAGGCACAGTCGAGAACACAAATAGCCGGATCAGGCGATTTTTACCTCGGAGCACTGATTTAGAGAAAATCTCAAGTGACAATCTGGTGACAATAGCAGATCAAATGAAAAGCACACCACGAAAATGCCTTGGATATCGAACACCGAAAGTAATGTTTTATCAAGTGTTATAGCTATGGTTTAATAGGTCTATGAATGATTTAAATTTATGGCAGAAAAAATTCTCGGGAATACCACCACTTGGTTACCTGTTGCGTGAAAATTTTGGTAGCAGGTGGATACGCTTTCATTCCCTCCCTGAATCTAAACGCTATGCAGAAAATGACCAAGAAATGTCAATTATCTTAAACAGAGCTACTATCTTAGCAAATGAGGTTTTGGGAACGGATCAATGTTCCTTATTTGTAAGCTACCCTGACTATAATAACGAACAAGCGTCAAATAGTAAAAAAGCAGCGAAGAACATTTATAATTTGGATCAATCATTTAGTTGGCAACAAGCTGATGAAGACGAAGCACTTCATTGGACTACTTATTGGGCATCAACGCATTGGAATACGGATGCATTCTCTCCCCTAATTAAAAAAATAGCTGACGATAATGAATATCCAGTCGTTTGGTTGTCTAATGCCAGCCTAGAAGTCTTCGCCCCATATGATGGAGGGTTTGATATAATTTGTAAAACTCCTGAGCGCATATCTCAACTGCAAGAAAAATATGCAGATTGGATGTCCTCTCGAGCAGATAGGTTATAAAGATGTAGATAAGCTAACTTTCTTTATCTCTATAGTGCCGCTCTTCACTTTAACTTTCAAAGTTATTTAAGAACCTGCGCCTCTATAACATCCATTAACTCATCCACCATAAATGGTTTGGTTATGTATGCATCGGCCCCGAGTTCGCGTGCTTTTTCTTTCATTTCGTTTTCTTTGCGCACCGTTAAAACAATCACGCTTGGGCTGCAAACACTATTTTTGATGTCAGCTAAAATGCTCATACCGTCTTCGTCTGGCAGACCCAGATCCAATACCACCAAATCGGGTTGTACGTCATGGCACTGCTTAAGGCCATCACGCGCTGTTCCGGCCTCATGGAACACTGCCCCTTGAGACTCCAATGAGATCCGCAAAAAAGTTCGTATAGAACGCGCATCATCAATAGCTAAAATTACTTTGCCCGTTAGCATGTTATGTCTTGGCCTCTAGTTTAGGTTCTTTATGAACTCTGGATTTGGGTAAAGCGACTTCGAATATAGCACCACCTTCTTCATGGTTACTGATGGTGATAGTACCAGACATTTGCTCAACAATCGAACGACAAATTGCTAAACCCAAGCCTGTACCCGCTACTTGTGAATCTTCTTTTTGTAATCGCTCATATTTATCAAAAATACGCACATGCATATTCTCGGGAATACCTTTACCATGATCGCGTATCTTAATGATAAATTGGCGTTTATTCATCTCCATCCATACCTCGACCGGTGTGCCGGCGGGTGAGTATTTAATGGCATTATCAATCAGGTTCTGCAGCAATTGCTCGGTCATTACGCCATCAACCCATACTTCTGCATGAATATCTGGTTCATAAAATTTAAGCTCCCTCTCACGCAGCCGGTTGCGCATACGTTTACTCACGCGGTTCAACAATGCCACAGGGTCATGCCAGTCAAATTTAAATTTCACATGGCCGCTTTCCAATCGCGTCATATCCAGAATATTAGAAATAAAGCTGTCCAATCGTTGCGCCTCATCCAGCGCCGTAGTGGTCAGTGTTAGTTTATGCTCATCCGAAAGCTTATCGGCCATACTATGATATACACTCAGCGATCCTATAATTGATGCCAGCGGTGTCTTGAGGTCATGAGAAACAGCGGAAAGCAGGAGCGAGCGCAACTTCTCTTTTTCTTCGCTGATTTTTGCATCTTCCATTTTCCGTGTCAGGCTGATGCGCTGCATAATAGAAGCGCATTGGTCGGAAACCGCACTTAACAAACGGCCAAATGAAGAATCAATTGATAATAACATGGGGACTTTGACGCCTATAACGCCCATTAACCCCGTATTTGTAAACATTGGCTCAAAACGCCACTGTACACCGCGTGAATATGGCCCGCCCATGCCGGTAGTTATGGCATCACGCCAGCATAGACGCAAAGCTTCGCGACTGGCGTCATCCAAATCCACTTCCATGGGATATTCCGTTTGCGGTATCTCACTGCCCTCGTCCGGCGCACGAAAGAAAGCAACTTCCATTTCCAGCAAATTATGCAATGCATCATGCATGGTTTTTAATGCATCAAAGTGAGATTGATTTTCAGAGGTTAGACGTTGCAACTGATACAACGCTTGCGTGCGTTTCTCTCGTTTTACGGCAGATTGTGCATAAGCACGTGTGTGGCTACTAAACAACGCCACCATAATCGCCGCCACTAAAAATAGCAGCAAATTAATGACATCTGTTGCTTGGCTCAACGTGAAAAAGAAATACGGTTTAACATAAAAATAATTGATGATGAAGTGGCTGGTGAAAGCGGCTATTAATGCGGGAATAAGCCCCCAGCGGCCACCAACAAACACAACAGAAATCAGAAATATCAATGCAATATTTTGCGGCTGAAGCAGAAAAATATAATCTGCCATCATTTTCTTCAGCATTTCTGCGGCTAGTAGTGCCACGCCAACACTCATTAAGCTGAAAATAATTTCCTTCAGTTCCACCCGCTCTATGCCCAGCATTGCCATCCAGTTACGGCCATCGTAGTCGCCTTTGAGCGGCACAACATGCACCTCGCAAATGGTAGATAAACGCGAAGAAATACCGCTTGTATGTCCTGCAAATAAACGGGGCAGAAATTTACGGTTATCGGGTGCGCCAATAATAATATGCTTTACGGGAAGCGATCCTTGCAGGCTGCTTTTAACAAAACTGGTAATTGCCTGATCAACATTAGGCGCTTGCAGGCGAATAATTTCGGCGCCCATTTCTTCGGCGCGGGTAAGGCATTTAAGTATATGGTCACGCGCCTCATTACTCAGCTGATAATAGCTGGGTTCTTCTACATACAACACCATCCAGGGCAGCTTTTCTTCGCGTGCCTTTTTTGCGCCTGCATACAGCAATGCCCTGCTTTTGGGGTGCTGATTGATACAGACTAATACACAGGCACTAGCTTTTTTAACGGACATGTCGCATGTAACTTTACTTAATTATTTCTACCGCAAAGAAAATATTATTAGGGAGAGTATCTTACTCTCCCTAATAATTCGTAAACAAAAAGCCAATTAATTTGCAGCGTCTTGTATTTCTTCTCCGGTATCTTCAATTGCATCACCCATTTTTTCTGCTGGGCTGCGGTCTTGCATATCTTCTACTGCTTCTTCTACGCCATCACCAACTTCGTCAGCGGCATCTTCCACACGTTCTGCGGGGGTAGGATCGTCACATGCGGCAACAAATGTCAGCGCAAACACAGCCAGCAGCACAAAAAGAATATTTATAAATGAACGGCGCTGTGTGTTTTCTAGTTGGGTATGCATAAAGAATAATTCTCCAATAATGATGTTTGGTTAAGAGATTTGAGAAGCTGCTACTCTATTGTAGCGCGCAGCATCCATGCTGTTTTATCATGAAATGACATTCTTTCAACCATCATATCTACCGTAACTTCATCGCCACAATCTTCTGCCACATTCAGCACCTCACGCGCTTCTAGCGAACAAGCTTCATGGCTTTTCATCAGGTTCTCAAGCATTGTATGGCTGTCTTTAGGCAACTCCTCGTCTTCCTTAATTTTAGACAGCTGTGTAAATTCGCGATAGGTTCCTGGCGTCATGTGCCCAAGAGCACGCACACGTTCGGCAAGCTCATCACCTGCCATGTGCAGTTCTTGATATTGGTCTTCGAAAAGTTTATGTAATCCCGGAAAATGTGGCCCCGTAACGTTCCAGTGATAGAACAGGGTTTTCATATAAAGCGTGTAAGTAGAGGCAAGAAATCCTGAAAGGTGCTTGGCAACTTTTGCCCGCGCTTTGGGATTCACTCCAATATGAACCTTCACGTCATCCACAACTTTTAGCGTGTTATTACTCATTTTTAGCTCCTATCAAAGGTTTGTATATAACAAGCAGTAGCACATGAGACATCAATACCTCATGTGCTACTGCGTGCGTCCGTATCAGGGGAGTATAAATCACCACTCTACCCCAATCGGCGCATCGTAGAAAATATGGTTAAAAATCAGTCAGCCACTCGTCTTTAATATCGGCTGAATGATGTAAATCATGATGTCCAAAGACTTCGCTATACAGGTCATCTTCCTGTGGAAGAAATTCCATGTCATCGAAGGAAGGTAAAACCCCGTCTTGCATCACTGCTTCTGTCATTAATCCTCGCATGGTCGTCTCCTGTGCAAACTGCGTTTGATAATGTTCTATCTTAACCGATTGTGAACATCATTGTTCATCCATCGTTAAATCTGAATGTAATGTGACCAATATCATTTTGCTGTAGGAGGAAAATAGCCGGATTATAAAAACGCGATAAATTCTCTCGCGCGCGTATCAATATATATACAACAAAGAAAAAAATGCGCGCAAAACACCATTACGAATTTTTTATGCTTGTGCGATGCGCGCATATAGAGCCTTTAGTTCTAGTCCGGCATAGTAACTATGCTACCAATTACTAAGGAGTAACACCGATGATTAAAAAAACATGTATTAACATAATTGGAGCGGGCGCTCTGATTCTCTCTACTTCCTCACTGGCGCATGCGCAGTTCAGTGATCAGGATGTAGCGGTAGATCAAAATCAGAATCCCGTAATTGATTCACGTGGTAACTGCGTTCGCACAGTGTGGGAACAAGGCTATGACGAGTGTGACAATGGTTTAAAAGAGACCACTGTTATTAAAGAGACTAAAACAATTGTATCACCAGCTCGCACACTGACGCGTGAGCAACGTACAGTTCTTTTCGATTTTGACAAAGATAACTTGGATTCAGAAGCACAACGCAACCTGAATACATTGTCTTCTGTATTGAAGTCATCTGAAGATGTCAAACGTGCCAATATCGTAGGTTATGCGGATCCTATCGGAACCAATAACTACAATCAGGCATTATCTGAGCGCCGCGCTCAGGCTGTGAAAAACTACATGGCGAATCGTGGCTATTTAAATACGCGCGTTACTGATGTACGTGCGCTCGGTGAATCAGACAAGTTTGCTAATTGCGACAGCATCAGCAAACGTGCAGACAAAATTGAATGTCTGCGTCCGAATCGCCGCGTCGAAGTGGAAATTGAATTTATCGAGTAGCGCCCTTCGACTTATCCCCGGTATTTTAACCGGTACCGGGGATTTTTTTTAAGTCAAAGCAACTCGTAATATTAACTCAAGGAGAATTATCATGGCTACTGCACAACAACAAATTCGCGATCTGAAATCCGAAGTAAAAGAACTATCTAACCTTGTTGAAAAACAAGCTAAAACTCTTAATAAAGAAATTCATGGTAATGGTCATTATCACATTACCCGCGATGAACTTCGCTCCATGGCAGAAAATGCCGGTGCAAGCGCACGTGAATTCGTTTCTGACAAACGCGCTAAAGCATCTGCTTATGCCGGTCAATACGAAGACACCGTAGGCGCACACCCATGGAAAAGCACTGCACTTGCGGTTGCAGGTGGCTTGGTACTAGGCGCAATTTTACGCCGCCGTCACTAAGAGTTACCGAAAAAGGATTTTCCTTTTTCTTTAAAATAGTTGCGTGGGTCGCGCCGGTTTCCGGCCCGGCCCACGTAATGTTTTAAAAAGACGTTTGGATTGGAACCAAAAAGGGGGTTAGCTATGGCTAATACCATAAAAAGAATAGGTTACTGGGCGATAGGGGCATTATTGCCCAATCAGGAAGTATTTAACAACCATATACGCAACATGGCGCGTGGAGTGATGTTTTTAGTCTGCGGCGGCATGATTATAGCCGCACTGTTTCTGGCAACATTGGCTGGGGTTTATGCATTGCTGCTAGAGCAAGGACTCTCTGTACTCACCTCTGCCGTACTTACCGCAGTTATTGCACTCATGGGCGCCGCATTATGCTTTTTAATGGCAGAGCGCTCACTTAACCGTGCGTCGCGGTTAACGGAAGAGCTAAAAATCACCCCGCCTAGCCTTCCAACTGTAAAAGCGGATATCGACATGCAAGAGGGCGTGTCTGTACTGTTTAATGCTTTTATCGATGGCTTCCGTGGACGCGGTGAAGTCTATCGTGCGCAAGCGGATTTGTTCGATTATGAAGATGAAGATATAGCCGATGTGCATATACGTCATAAATCGCGGCATGAGCATTATTATGATGATGACAAAGATATAATTCGCTTCCGACCCCGTCACGAACGCCGTAATGATGTAGGCTAATCTACATTGAATGCACTTTGGTGTCTTGCGGCGCACGCGACCAGGTAACCCACCCCGCATCTGAGGCCTGTTGCTCTTTTGGCAGCAGGCCTTTGTCTTGCAGTTTATCGCGCATTGCTTCAAAACCATAATGCAAGGCATTGTCTTTATTGCGGCCTTCGCTATAAGTCTCCAGCGTTTCTTCATCCATTTTTAGCATTAATTTAACGCCAAAAACACCACGCTCGACTTCTTTAATTTCACTACGATCCGGCTCGGTAAGCTGCCAGCTATTTTTTTCGGCCAGTTCACGTACCACATGTGCTGGCTGTGTAGGAAACCCTATTTCTGTCGGATTTTCCTGCGCGTAAGCACGCTTAAAGCGCATATTACGCAATATGGATGTTGCAGATTTTTCTCGCGCTTGCTCCACCGAAGGCTCAGCCACAAACCCAACAATAGGGTATTGAATGCCGGGGCCATAAACCTGATAGGCAAAACTATATTGCCCGTCTGGGCGCTCACGAGGGCCAAGCTCGCGTATGGTCAAGTCCATATTCTCCGCCATTTCGTGCAATACATCAGCGCGTTTGCGTTCATCATTGGCCAGTTCGGCATAAAGCGGCGTGGGCAAAATCGTCTGATCCAACGGCCCCAACTCGCCAAATGTTAGAGCGCGAATAAAATTAAATGTTGCATGGCGCGCGCAATCTTTTTGTGTGTAACCCAAAGAATATGTTGGCGCGGCATATTCACGATTACCCAGCTCCGGCATATAGGTCACCATCAAAGCTGCATCGATTTGTTGTTGCACCCCACCCGCTGTTAAAAGCGGCATAGCTTTTTCTGCTGCACTGTCACGTATTTTTGCTTCCACCACGTTTGTTTCTGGATGTATTTCGCCTTCTTTTTTGCCTTTTTCAAAAATGTTATTCACCACCATAGGGTCATGTTCAATCGTATTCAGCGCCTTGCGCTTTAATCCGCGCCATTGTTTATCTTGATACGATTCATTCAAAATAAGTATGCTGTAGCAATCAGGCACCAGATCAATGGTGTTTTGGTGAATTCGCTTAGCGGTTTCCTGCGCGAGTCCTGTATTGATTCGTCCGGTCACTGCAGCTCTGCGAAGCAAAGCTGAAAACGCATTGGTATTAAATTTATCAAAATTACCCGTTGCCAAATCATCTTCGATTCGCTCGTTCCATTTATCCAGATTGCGGCGGTTTAATTCGGTAACAGCTTCTACTTCATCATCCTGTGCGGCGTTCAGGTTGGGCGTAATTAATGATAATTCTTTATGGGTATACGGCAAATCAGGTTTGAGCGCTGCCGCCGCCAATCGGCTTTTAGGGTCAGAATTTGCGGCGCTGCGCTCTACTGATTTGACATCCACCTGCTGCAGCAACTCATCCATAGATTCCCTAAGCGCACGCTCAGCTAACACACGGTTATGCCCCTGCGAATGATGCACGGCAAATGTTTTTGACATCAGGTTATCTGCCTGCTCCCACACCATCGGCAAAAACTCGGCCTTATTACGCTCGACATGCGATACTACGCAGTCACTCAATTCATTTGCCACGCCTTCCACTACATCCATCACATAATGCTGCATGCGCTGATTAACCAGATCGGCATAACGGCGAATGGGCGAAGTACAATGGCTATATGCCCCCACTAACCCTTCGCTGCTGCGTAAGGAATAATGCCCCTGATCGTAGGGTTGATATTCTGCACGACTAGTGTTATCCGGCGAAGCAAGGTGGTTGCGATATAAAAACGGCAGGTCGGTATTGCTGAAAAAATTGGCGATTTCATTGTTTGCGAAAATCATAGCCACCTGCACCAGCTTGCTTGCGGCCATGGCTCCGGCATCTGCCTGATGCAAAATACCAGCTTTATCCATGTAGGTATCACTGCCACCACCCAGCTCCATAGGTGGGCGCGCCGAGTCTTTGATTCCTCTGGCAATGCGCCCCAGCATCTCCATATCATCGCCTTCTTGAATCATGCGATGGGATGCCGTGGCATAATCCTGACATTCAGATTCGATAATGGTGCGAGTAAACCGCACTCCTTGCGATTTGAACTGTTCGTCCAGATCGATCGATATTGTAACCCCAAGCCGTTTTTGCTCATGCTCTAAGCTAAAGCGATCTTCGGATAGAATAAACGGAAACATCGGATCTCGCGCTGGCGGACGATAAATCGTAAAGGCACGACTTTGCGCGGCAGCGTCTAATGGGCTATTTTTGGGAATATGCGCAGCAACATCGGCAATGGTTACATGTAGTGCATAGCCTGTGGGAGTTTTTTCGGCATATACTGCATCATCGCGATCGGTAGCGCGTGTGGGATCAATATCATCAATAGGGTAGCCCTTTACCACGGGGCGCGTGTGTCTGTCGATAAAGCGGATATGCCCTGTCGCAGTTGCGACGCTTTGTTCGTGTAGACTAAAGGCCCGTTTTTTTAGACCTGGCATAATATGTATTCCGCCATCAGCATTATATATTCCATCATATTATTCCCTTATAATCTATCATGCACCCTATTGTCTGCCAAGCAGTTTAACTATGCATCCCGCTTGCTATTATACGTCATATAAGTATTATTCACTCCTGAAATATAAACTAAAAACCAAGTAATGTTATGTCGCTTCGCCTGCCTACAAAAATCCGTACTGTCTTCACTCTGCTAGTGCGCAGCTTGTGCCGCATATATTTTCGCCCGGGCTGGATTGAACATGGCGCCCACGACACTACCATGCCGTCAGGATTATACATTACCAACTATAAGTCATGGATAGATCCACTACTGCTAATGGTGCTGTTGGAAAAAGAATTTCGTAATACCGCACCCGATTTTGCATTAGCAATCAATATCCGCCACAAAAAATATTGGGTGAGCCGCTGGACAGAAAAATTGGGAAATGTCATATATTTTGATCCATCCCGTAGCGATGCGCCTTGTAACGAAGCATTGAGTGACGCAACACAAAGCGAGCGATGTGTTATTATTATGCCCGAGGGTCGCCCAACGGATACAGGAGCATTACTACCAATATGCGATGTACTTGCGACCATTCTTTCTAAAACCGAACGGGAACTGCATCCTATTTATATAGACGGTACGCAATGCACGCGATTTTCTAATGAAAAACCTCGCCAAAACCGCACTGCACTGTGGCCACGTGTAACATTGCATTTATTTCCTGCACAAAAACTTACATTACCCGATAATTTAAAAGCACGGGAACGTACGCGCAAAGCAGCCGATGCGCTTTATGATATATTGTCGCAAATAGCTTATGAGCATTACGATTATCATTGCACATTATTTAGAGGCATTTTGCGTGCGATGCACCGTCAGGGTGGAAAGCATATTATTGCCGAAGATGTGGAGCGTAATCGCCTCAGCTATCGCAAACTGGTTGCCGGAAGTTACGTGTTAGGTAAAGCCATTGCCAAGCGTTTGCACAAAAACGAGCAGACTGTAGGCGTGATGCTGCCCAGCGTGAACGGCGCATTAGTGACATTTTGTGGCTTGCAAGCCTATGGTCGTATTCCGGCAATGCTGAACTTTACAGCCGGACGGCGCAATATATGTCTTGCCGCAAAAACCGCAAGTATTCACACGGTAATAACCTCCAAACGCTTTGTAAAAATTTCCGAACTGGAACAAACCATCAACGCCCTGCGTGAACAAGGGCAAAAAATTCTGTATTTGGAAGATTTGCGCAAAGAAATTGGCCTTTTTGCAAAGCTTGCCGGCCTGAAGCGCGCATTGCGCGGCTTTAAAGGCTATGAGTCGCTGCACACCGAAACCACACTGGCCTTTGACAGCGAACGTCCGGCAGTGATTTTATTTACATCTGGCTCTGAAGGTGCGCCTAAAGGCGTAGCATTAAGTCATGAAAATCTCATGGCGAATATTGCTCAACTGCAAAGCCGCATCGACTTTGGCATTGCCGATTGCATTTTTAATCCCCTGCCCATGTTCCATACTTCTGGTCTGACAGGCGGATTTATTTTGCCGCTTATGAGTGGCATGAAAATGTTTTTATACCCCTCCCCTCTACACTATCAAACCATTGCCGAGCTGATTGCCGACACACAATCGACCATTTTGTTTGCAACTGATACCTTTCTGAATGGCTATGCCCGCTATAGCCATCCATATTATCTGCATCGCCTGCGCTATGTATTTGCCGGCGCCGAAAAACTGCGCCCAGAAACCTGCCGTTTATGGTCGGATCGTTTTGGTGTACGCATCTTTGAAGGCTATGGCGCAACAGAAACTGCTCCCATTCTGGCCTTCAAAACACCTATGCAATTCAAGCCAGAATCCGTTGTGCGCCTAGCACCCGGCATCAATCATCAACTAAAGCCTGTAGAAGGTATAGAAAAAGGTGGCAATCTGATGGTGAAAGCGCCCAATGTGATGCTGGGCTACCTGTTGCTAGACAATCCAGAAAACCTTGTTGCACCTGAGGAAGGCTGGTATGATACCGGTGATATTGTGGATATTGATGATGAAGGCTTTGTGCATTTGATTGGCCGCGCTAAGCGCTTTGCCAAAATAGGCGGAGAAATGGTTTCACTGGGCGGCGTAGAGCAATATATCAGCAAGTTATGGCCTGACACTTTCCACGCCGTAATTTCTGAGCCAGACAGCCGCAAGGGCGAACAGCTTACGCTTATTACCACCCATGCTGATGCAGAACGCCAAGAAATCAATGGCTATTTCCGCGAACAAGGCATACCCGAATTATATGTGCCACGCACACTATACATTATTAATGAGTTGCCCGTTCTTGGCAGCGGAAAGACAGATTACCCTGCGTTAAAAGATTGGGTTGCCGAACAGAAGAAACCCCGTGCTAAAACAAGTTAAAATTCTGTTTCGCATTTACAAGCCTGTAACAACGCGCTAATTTCATAACAGCAAATAACTAAGTAAGGCACTTCGTACTATGGCAATGAATGTTACGTTCAAAGCAGGTCAGGTTATTTTTCGCGAAGGCGATCAAGCCGATGCTTTTTATGTATTACGCACCGGAAAAATCCGCATTACCCGTGGCGGCGTTTTGCTGGAAGAAATTGGTCGCGATGCTTTTTTTGGCGAAATGGCACTTATTGATACGGGAGGGCGCTCTGCCACCGCTACCGCCGTTATCGAGACAGAATGCGTTGAAGTACAGGCTGCCGACTTTAATAAACGTCTGCAACACTTGGATCCTGTAATGCAAGGAATTTTCCGCGTATTGGTAGAACGGATACGTCGTTTAGATAGAATTATCGCCAAAAACGACACTACCGATTATTAAGCAAAAAAAAGAGGAGCATTTCTGCCCCTCTTTCTGAGTTTTTGTCCATATCACAATTTAGTGACAGCGCCCTTGCTTTTTCAAGCCCGGAGGGCATCCTTTATGTTTGTTTTTGTGCTTATGCTTACCCGCTTTATGGTAATCGCCATCTACACCATAATGAATACTTCCTCCATGAGGCCGCGCTTCATGGTTTGCGTAGCACGCAGACATGCTTAATAATGCAGCAAATATAATCAGTTTACGCATAAAACCTCCTTAATGCATAAATAGTGAGAGGACAATGTTATGCCGTCATGCACTAATTAGCAATCACCACGTTTTGCTGCACCGGGAGGGCAGGAATTATACATCCATTTGTCGTCATTCTGACGCATATACGAATCATGATCCTGACCAACCACTACATCGCCATGACGATTATCTACGTGGCCGTGGGCATTCATATTATGCGCTGCATAGGGGTGGGTACCACTATAATGGCGCGAACCGTGATAGCCTGTATGATGCTTGCTGCCATGATGTGACTTAACCGAGGTGTTATCATTTGGATAATCCTGATAGACGCCGCATGCGCTCAAAGTAAGCAAACTAACAGCAGCCAAAAGCTTAATAGAAAATTTCATTATATTCTCCTTTAGAAGTTGCGAGTGCTTTAAGTGTTAACCACCGCAATATAAAAATGCCGTATGTCACACAGAAGCTGGCACAGTCATAATGAAACATTTTCTTGTAGCAACTCGTCTATTGCTACAGAAATCTTGGAAGATGATGGCGAGGTAACCGTTGAAAACCATGCATGTATCTTGCCATTGGGAGCAATCAGATATTTATGAAAGTTCCACTTAGGCGCGGCCAGCACCCCTTTTTCCTGCCGCGCCCACTGATAAAACGGATGCGCATTGTCGCCCTTAACATGTATTTTTTCAGTGAGCAGAAAATTTGTACCAAACTGCGTTTTACAAAAATCTTTAATTTGCGCATTGCTGCCCGGCTCCTGTCCGCCAAAATCATTAGACGGCACTGCAATAATAACCAGCCCTTTGGATGCATATTTTTCGTGAAGGGATTCAAGCGCAGCATATTGCTTAGTAAACCCACATTCCGATGCGGTGTTAACAATTAGCACTGGCTTACCCTTGAATTGCGCCAAAGGTAATGGCTCACCACTGATTGCTACAAAGCTGAAATCATGCGCCACTTGCCCCTCAACAGCCACATCGCCTGCATTCGCTTTTGCAGCACAAATCAACCCTAATGGTACACAGATAAGTGCGTAGTAGAGCTTCTTTAACATGGCATCCTCGATTGTTTGGGAATTTAAATACGCAGAAGTATCTATACCTGCATTATTTGATTGACGAAAACCTTGGCAGATAGGATAAAAGACCCCTGTTAAATATGTCATACATATTGTCTGATTCAAGCAAGCAAATGCAGAATCTGCCGTTGCAACTGGATATATAAGGGCGGTTAGCTCAGTTGGTTAGAGCGCTACGTTGACATCGTAGAGGTCGATGGTTCGAATCCATTACCGCCCACCATGCCATTTTATCTTTATATTGCAATAACTTAACCCACAGCCAATCTCGCGCTGTGTGTGCCGTTGCGCGCTAGGCAGTGTGTTTGTGATCCTTGCTCATGCTTGGTTTTGAGCCATTTGTGATGGGTTTCTACCGCCAAGACTCAAACCGCAAATTTTCTAAGACCGCCTTAAGAAATTTTTCGTCAATTCCGAACTCTGATGCAGCATTATTAATAAGTGATTCGTTATTACGGATGAATTCTCCTGCTCCTACATTATCTTGTAAATTGTAGTATACGGGGAGGCCAAAGCTAATCTCCCTTCTTTTTTTGAAGAAAGGTAAACTTTTTCCCTTTAAAAACATTTTTTGCCAAATCGGCTGTCATAGATTCATTTAGTTTATTCTCTTCCGTATGAAACGGTGAGACCAATTCAATTAACCAAAGACGATCGCCTGATTGCCATTCATTTGGAGCTTTCTTGTTTAGCTCAGTCAAGCGACTCTCCACTTCTTCAGCGAGGTGTGCCCAAAGCGCGAAGCCAAGCGGTTGATTTCCATTTTTGAATATTCGAAACTGATTTAGAAGCATCGGCGGCATTACCATCCACTCCTAATCTTCAATACGCAGACGTTTATAAATAGGAGACTGAGACAATAAGCAGACAGCCTATTCTTTCTTATCCGCATTTAACCGCAATTTAGTTTGCGGATTATTTTGCGGGTAGTCAGTATCTATCCCATCAGAACATCTTGATTTATAACGTATTTATTGTGAAGAATGGCGGAGCGTAATAGACGTTATTCGAACTGTGGAGGAGTTGAGGTTGATTATTTTGGAGGCTTCTATACCTAATATGATGCTTATACGGCCTTAGCGGTATTCCATATATTTTCATAAGCTTTAATTTTAGTATCTGGATCTTGAAAACGTACTATGCTGGCTGGTGCACGAAGGGCAAACGCGTTAAAGGACTGAGTTAAAATCCATACTTCTGAGTTATCAACTATAACCAAACGGTCATGTAGACTACGATTAGGAGCAAGTTTTAATTCTACCGGTCGTGTATTGCCATACTGCTTTACCCAATTCTTGAAAGCAGGCTGAAGAGTGCTTTTGTGATCTTTCTCGTCTGCTAAAAGTTTTATAGTTACATTTTCTGGGATAGCAGCTGCGAAGTCAGTAAATATTTTCTTGTCAAGGTATGGGTCTACAACTATAATTTCTGAGTTCGCCTTACTAAAAACTTTTGATATTACCGCAAAAGCATCAAAGCTTCCACCTGCAGGAATAAAACTTCCTTGAACTGAAACTGGTGCTTTCAACTCTGCAATTGCGAGTACTCTACATAAGATATTCTGAATCTTACGAGCAGAGCTATCACGTTGATAGACTGAATTACCTTGATAGCCAGCGTGGGTGCTTAAAGTGTCTATCGCTGCTTTTATTTCAATGGATTCCATCAAATCCTCTGATGCTTTCGTGAGTGCGTAAGCATCAGCCAGCCATTTTTGTGTTTCTGCTGTTAGTTGTATATTTGCTAAATCAGGCATGCTTTCTATTAGTCGTCCTATTCTCATATAAAGGGTTTCTGGACTTATATTACTACCCGCTATTAGCTCTGCTATGTTATTAGTCATTTTTTTCTTCCAATAGTTTTTTGTATTCTCCATCAACAATCTTGTTACACAACCCAAGCAGGTTATCGGCGGCTTCTCTTACTTCTTTATCAGTAAGTTGCTCGCCATCCTTAGCATAGCGCTCACGAATGCAATTGCATAGGTTTTCGTAAATTTCTTCTGTGCTGCGTTGCTTCTTCATGTATGCATCCGTGTGGGATTCGAACCATAATAAATCGTTCAAAATCAATGCATTGTAATTTCATGAAGTCAAGTCGAATAAGTGTTCGAAAACAAAAGCGATTGCGCAGCAACGATTTAAGAAAATGGCGGACAGGGTGGGATTCGAACCCACGGTACCCTTACGAGCACGGCAGTTTTCAAGACTGCTGCCTTAAACCACTCGGCCACCTGTCCTTATGCGATGCAGATTATGCTAAATTTTTGTAAATGGCAAGAATGACTTGCAATGAATCTGACAATGCGCTACATATACCGCTCTGCAACGATGCAATGTCGCTGCAACAGGCGAAAGCCTAAGGGTTTTCCCATTTATTGGTGTCGCGGGGTGGAGCAGCCCGGTAGCTCGTCAGGCTCATAACCTGAAGGTCGTCAGTTCAAATCTGGCCCCCGCAACCAACATCACAGCCAATCACAGAAGACTCAACACTTCGCTTAATCCACATGGGGCTACCATGGGGCTACTATTTTATTGCGGCTGGACGAAATGCTGCAAAGAAAATATGCTAGTCACTTCATACATATTCCATGTGGTGCGACATGATAGAAAAAATTAAAGCAATAAATGGTCTTGGTGTTTTTAACGGTACTGCGTCTTTTACGCCCTACGTTGAATTCAAACAATATAATGTTATCTACGGCTATAATGGCGCTGGCAAAACAAGCCTTTCTAGAGCCTTTAGATTTCTTGAAACTAAAGAGCTGCCTACCTGTCTATTAGAAGAAGCGCCTAATGTAGATTTTGCTTTTGAAGAAAGTGGCAAAAAATATACTTACGATAATGACAGCGTGAAAAATGCTTTGCATAATGTACGCGTTTTCAATTCAGACTATGTCTGGGAGAATATACATTGGTCTAAAAGCGGTGGAAAAGGGATTGCCACCATTAGTGCGACGCAGGATATCCCATAGCCCGCCTGTGAATATACCGGCAACCCCTTTCATGAGAGGGCAGTCTTTTGCGAACCATTCGTTCAGAAGAAAGTCAGTGTGCGTGTCGATAATATAGATTCTTAAGCCCGACTTCACAGCATCAAGTAAGGCCTTGTTAATATGAGGGTCTTTCGGGAAAGGGATGGCACTTACGATCAATTGTCTCATTTAACGGTTTTATTAACAGCATTTCGGACGGTGTTCTTTCGGCATATATTCCACTTTTAGAGGTTCTTCCTGAATATCAAGGCAAGGGAATTGGAAAGAAACTAGTTAAGAAGTTACAAGCTGAACTAAAGCACCTGTACATGGTAGACCTACTTTGCGATGCAGAACTAATCTCTTATTACGAGAAAGTTGGAATGTTGAAGGCTCAAGGTGCTTGCATGAGACATTACGACAGGCAGTCAGGAGAGTAAGAATCTTTTACACTTTCAGCACAGTAAACTTTACATGGTAATGTCAATCGCGCCCGAAATCAGCACTAGTATGTTGGTTGCGGGCTACAACTCGTCCATAATCATTGACATATACAACCCGTCCACTATTATGGACGCATGAACTTAGACACCGCCATCATCGCTTTATCTGCCTTGTCGCAGGAAACCAGTCTCAAAGTGTTCAAGCTGCTGATTGAATACAGAAATAAAGATTCGCCAACAGGCACGATGAC
>JAKUPQ010000020.1:0-6232 GCA_022450665.1 Alphaproteobacteria bacterium
GACTCATACACCACATGCGCAGAGGAAATAGTAATACAACTATCTTAAACTTCCGTAGCTCAATCAATCTCGTAATAGGCTTTAAATTCGCCGTACATCTTCGTAATAGCTGCCGTCAACGTCGTCTTACCATGATCAACATGACCAATCGTTCCGATGTTACAATGCGGCTTATTACGCTGAAATTTCTCTTTACTCATGACCCTAGTTTTCCTTTTGTCTTTAGTAAAACCAATTAAGCGTTATAAAATAAACTCTCAAAGCCCGAAGCGGCGCATCTGCACCCATATGACTTATGGAGCGGGTGATGGGAATCGAACCCACATAGCCAGCTTGGAAGGCTGGAGCTTTACCACTAAGCTACACCCGCCCGAGCAATGATGCTGCTTGTGTGTACCCGAAGGCATAATTCACGCAAGCGGCTTATACAGTTGTGCAAACAGCTTTCGCTATTTACGGTCTTCTTTTGCCGAAGCAAAAGTGGTGGAGGGAGAAGGATTCGAACCTTCGAACACTTACGTGGGCAGATTTACAGTCTGCTGCCTTTGACCGCTCGGCCATCCCTCCGGATTCTTTAGCCTTACTGCTTTCTCTTGCAGCTCCGCGGATTCTGTGTCAAACAGATGCCGTAGGAGTTGAATTTTGAGGAAATCAGCAAGGATGAATCGCAGTTTTTAACGGATGAAAAACAATATGTCAATGCAGAAACAGCACCCCAGCAAAAAACCTGTGAGCAACTGGGTTTCGGAAATGGAAACCCGCGCTAAGAAAAAAGCCGCCAAACAAAAGAATAGGCGCAATCAAGGCGGCAATGCGCCCAAAAACTCGCCAGAGGCAGGACAAAAAAATTCCAGTGGAACCGTATGGCTATTTGGTCGCCATGCTGTGTTTGCAGCACTCGCTAATCCTACCCGCGACTTCCGGCGCTTACTGGTGACAAAAAATTCCGGTGAGCATTTGCCTGACTTGCCGCAAGAATTACACCCTCAAACTGTCGAAACGCAAGAAATCAACCGCGTTGTACCACGGGATGCGGTACATCAAGGCTATGCGCTTGAGGTGTTGCCGTTGCAAGAAGCGGATCTTGATATTTTAGCGCATACGGAACGCCCTATATTGCTCCTCGATCAAATTACTGATCCGCATAATATTGGCGCAATCCTGCGTTCTGCCGCCGCATTTGATGCCGCTGGAATCGTGCTTACAAAACATGGCGCGCCGGAAGAAACCGGCACATTGGCAAAATCTGCCAGCGGGGCATTAGAACTTGTTCCTGTAGTGCGGGTAGCAAACTTAGTGCAAGCAATGGAACAGCTGAAATCTGCCGGCTATTGGGTGGCGGGTATGGATGGCAGCGCCACCCAAACCTTGTGCGAAGCGAAACTCAGCCCCAAAACCGCATTGGTTATGGGCGCCGAGGGCAGTGGATTGCGCCGCCTGACTCAAGAAAAATGTGACTTATTAGTAAAATTGCCCATTTCATCAAAAATGGAAAGTCTGAATGTGTCAAACGCAGCCGCCATTGCGCTTTATGAGCTGAATCGCTAAGGAAGTAAGCCTTAGCTCAGATGCCCAGAAAATATCCGGCGATACCAAAATAAACCATTAGCCCCACTACATCACAAATCGTAGCAATGAGGGGGCTGGAGGCAGTTGTGGGGTCAATTTTCAAGCGCGTAAGAATGAATGGGAGCGCTACCCCCACCAAATTGGCAACCATAACAATGGTAATCATACTAAGGCCAACAATACGTGCGATTTCAAAGCCACCACGATAATACCCTAATCCGGCAGCTAAAAGCGCCAGACCAAAGCCAAGCAAAATACCCACTACCGACTCTTTAAGCAGCGCCCGCCACCAATGTGAAACTTGTATATCATCGGTTACCAGCGCCCGCACCATCATTGTAGCCGCCTGCGATCCACTATTGCCTCCGGTGCCAATGAGCAAGGGCACAAAAAACGCCAGAGCCACAGAGGCTTGTAATTTTGCCTCATTCGCCGCCAGCGCGCCGCTGGAAAACAAATGCGCTACTACCAAAATTGCCAGCCACCCAATGCGGCCTTGCACCAACATCCATGGACTTGCATTGCGATAGCTTTTGCGCAAGGCTTTCATACCCGATGATTTATGAATATCCTCGGTGGCTTCTTCTTCGGCCACGTCCAACACGTCATCGAAAGTAACAATCCCCAGCAGCACATTATCCGAATCCACTACCGGCAGCACAAACACATCATAATCACGCATTTGGCGCACCGCTTCTTCGCGGTCATCATAAGCCGATAAACTTACGGTCTGATAGGCCATAATGTCTTTAACATTGTCTTTCGGTTCGGCCAGAATCAGTTGACGCAAGCGTATGGCGTCCAGCAATTTTCCCTGCCTATCAATTACATAAACGCGATTTACTGTTTCGGAATCTCTGCCTTCTCTGCGAATTTCTTCTATGGCGCGATCAATTGTCCAGCTAGGGCGAATAGCAATATAATCCGGCGTCATCAAGCGGCCTACCGATTCTTCGGGGTAGCCAAGCAATTTGTGAGTTTCTTCTAAATCATCTGCACTGAGAAGCTTAAATAGCTTTTGTGCTACCTCGCCGGGCATTTCCTCAAAAAGCAGCGTTCTGTCATCGGGACTCAGATCTGCCAGAAGTTTACGCGTTTCCTGATCCGACAGGTGTTGAAGCAACTCATCCTGCTCTTCAGCCTCCAGATTCGAAAACACCTCCACTGCGATATCATGCGGTAATAAGCGAAATACCAATGCCCGCGCCGAAGGTGCCAGATCCACCATAACCGAAACAATTTGCGGCAGCGGCTGAAACGTCAGCAACGTGCGCAACGTGCTGATTTCACGCTGCTCTACCAACGCTTCCAGCGTTGGCACATTAAATTCGATAATTTCTGTGGGAGCCTCGGTCATATGTGCCTTAAGTCAAAAGAAAACTGCGCCTTTACTAACATTAAACCCTGCGCAAGTCTAGATTATGTTGCCTGATACGGTGTCTATCCTTATGGTAAGGACATTATTTTTCTATAGGTTAGCTATGATCCCATCCTACGAATCTTTGCGCGACTTTATTGCCATGCTTGAAAAACAGGGCGAATTAGTGCGGGTAAAAACCCCCGTTTCCACCTATTTGGAAATGACCGAAATTCAAACACGAATATTAGCCGAAGGCGGCCCTGCAATATTGTTTGAAAATGTCGAAGGGCATGACATGCCCGTATTGGTTAACCTATTTGGCACCGTCAAGCGCGTGGCCATGGGAATGGGACGTACACCGGACACCTTGCGCGAAGTTGGCGAGACGCTGGCATTTATGCGTCAGCCAGAACCGCCTGCCAATCTTCGTGAAGCGTGGGATATGCTGCCTATGGTAAAAACCGCCATGACGATGAAACCTAAAATGGTTTCCAAAGCACCTTGCCAAGAGGTGTTGCTGACGGGAGACGATATCGATCTTGCAAAACTTCCCATTCAGACCTGTTGGCCAAACGAGCCTGCCCCGCTCATTACATGGCCGCTGGTAGTCACGAAGGGACCAAGCAAAAAACGCGAAGATAATTTCAACCTTGGCATCTATCGCATGCAGGTAACGGGCAAAAACACCACCCTGATGCGCTGGCTGAAACATCGTGGCGGGGCGCAACACCATGCGCGATGGAAAGACTTGCATCCCGAACCACTCCCCGCTGCTGTAGTGCTGGGAGCAGATCCGGGAACAATTCTGGCGGCGGTAACGCCCGTGCCGGAAACATTAAGTGAATATGAATTTGCGGGACTGTAACGCGGCAAAAAAGTCGAATTGGTAGAATGCAAAACTATCCCGCTAAAAGTTCCTGCCACTGCCGAAATAGTGTTGGAAGGTCATGTCAGCCTCTCTGATTACGGCGACGAAGGACCCTATGGCGACCATACCGGCTATTATAACTCCGTTGAGCCATTCCCCGTATTTACCATCAGCGCCATCACCATGCGCAAAAACCCAATTTATCTTAGCACTTTCACAGGTCGCCCACCCGATGAGCCAAGCGTATTAGGCGAGGCACTGAACGAGGTTTTCATCCCCCTGCTCCAGCAGCAATTTCCCGAAATTGTCGATTTTTGGCTGCCGCCCGAAGGATGCAGCTATCGCATCGCGGTCGTCAGTATGAAAAAAGCCTATGCTGGTCACGCTAAGCGAGTGATGATGGGCGTGTGGAGCTTCCTCCGCCAGTTCCTCTACACCAAATTCATTATTGTGGTTGATGACGATATTAATGCCCGTGACTGGAAAGATGTGATGTGGGCGATTTCTACCCGCATGGATCCGGTGCGCGACACGGTGCTGATAGAAAATACTCCCATAGACTATCTGGACTTTGCAAGCCCAGAAAGTGGATTAGGCGGAAAAATGGGCATGGACGCGACCAATAAAATTGGCAACGAAACGCATCGCGAATGGGGGCATAAAATACGCATGGATGAGGATGTGGTGCAAAAGGTAACGGAGAAATGGGCAGAGTATGGGTTATCAGGAAACGGCGATGATATTTGGAAAAAATAACGGTCTTTGCATTATTTCCATAGCGAATGCATCATATGCGTCGCTGTGAAGATGGAGTCTCAGCCGCAACTTTATCAACATGTTTTTTTGGAGGAGTATTGCTTTTTTTATGCTCCGCTTTATAGGCCTCATCATGTTTTAAGCGAAACAACGTCACATTTTTAGCAACACTCATTTCTTCATTAGCAAATATAATAGTGTCGGCTTTTTCTTCCGCACCGTCTCTCAGTCCGTCGTATACCTGCGCCATTTCATCCGATGCTAAATTGGGATATTTATCATGCAGGTCATGCCATAAAGCAAATTCTGCATCTGCAATCGCCTGTGTTTCGATGGCGTCTTGGGCTTTGCGTTCGGCAAAGCGTTCCTCATGTAATAATTGATACTCCACGGTAGAATCATAACGATGATGGTTATCCCATTGCTCGCGATCTAATTTTGCCTGTTTTTCATCTACCTCAAAACGTTGAGCCCGAACTACAATCACATCCACCAGCGCTTGTTTGATTTCACTTAAATCGCCCAGCTTTAGATCATCCAATACTCTTGCTTTAATTTCCGGCGCAATGGTAGCTTCTAGCTCTCTTAATTCAGGCTGCATGAATTTATCTGCGTCGAAACCAATAGAAGCAACCCCCGTAGATGGTTGATAATTTTCTTGGATAATCTCCGTGATTCTTGCTAAATCGCCTTCCTCTTTCGCTAGCTGTAAGGCATCGTTAACCATGTTTTTGGCTACTTCAAAACATCCGAGCAACAGCCCCGTAACTACGGCTTTTTTCTCTTGCCCTTGTAAAACACTGGGAGCATCCATCAATACATCTTCAAGTGCCATGTATTGAGATTTTGCTGTGGGTCGCGCTTCTTCAAACGCATCATATTTTTCCTGCAGACAAATATCATTTTCTAATTCATATTTAAGAGCCATTGCGTGTGCCACACTCTGAACGTAATGTTCCATTTCATCGCGATACGGCTCAAATTCTGCCAGATGATAAGAGTTTTTAATTGCATCGGCACCAAAATCACGAAATATTTCAAATTGCTTTTCGGGCGGGGTATCTTTCTTTAGTTTATTAACCCACTCTGCATAACTATCTTTTGTTTGTTGATTAGACATGTCATTCGAAGAGCCAACCTCACTTTCGTATTTCATATTAAGCCCTTATCCCATTAGCGCAGCAGCATAGCATGACAATTAATTAACATTGATTTACCTCCATACTAAACCGAGAAAGTTAATTAACTATAAACACACGTGATTTACGCAATTATGCATCTGTATTTGTATGACTGCCTGTATTTATGATAGCTTCTGAAATCGTAAAAAATTAGGGGGTGTAATGCGTAGCAAACTATCTGAATCCGACTGGAAATATCCGCAACCATCCTGCACCGGCCATGGGCATTTGCAGGTGTCGCCTGTTCATCGCATGTATTATGAAGAATATGGTAACCCCGCCGGGGAGCCAGTGCTGGTGGTACATGGGGGGCCGGGCGGCGCGTGCGATCCGGTATATGCGCGGTTTTTTGACCCAAAACGCTACCGCATTGTGTTGTTTGACCAGCGCGGCTGCGGCAACTCCACCCCTAACGCCGCTGATAAAGACCCCACACCTGCGCTGGACGATAATACCACCGCGCATTTAATTGCCGATATAAATGCCTTGCGCGAGCAT
>JAKUPQ010000020.1:6242-35645 GCA_022450665.1 Alphaproteobacteria bacterium
GGCAAAGCGCATCTGTTTGGCGGATCATGGGGCAGCACGTTATCGCTGGCTTATGCCATTGCCCATCCCGAACATGTGGCCTCGCTCAACCTGCGTGGCATCTTTTTGTGTCGCAAAGCCGATCTGGATTATTTTTATCAGGGTAATGCGGCAGATTTAAATAATATTTCCATTGCTGGGGCTTATGCATATTTTCCTGAAGCATGGGCAGAATATGTGGCGGTAATCGCCCCCGATCAACGCCATGACATGATTGCAGCTTATGCTGATATTTTTGCGCTTACTCCCAAAACTGAAGAGCAGCGCGACTATCAAAACCGGGCAGCAACAGCGTGGAGTGTGTGGGAAGGCAGCACCAGCTATTTGGCACAGGATTTGGGAGCCATAGGCAAATATGCAGAACCGGAATTTGCCAAAGCCTTTGCCCGTATTGAAAACCATTATTTCATGAATGGTGCATTTTTAGGCGGTAGCGGCGCGCAAAACCGCACACAAAACTATATTCTTGAAAATCTGTCTGTTATTCGCAACATTCCCATTGCCATTGTCCACGGGCGCTATGATCAGGTATGCCCGCTGGCACAGGCCGAGGCGCTGGTGACCGGGCTACACGCTGTTAACGCGCCGCATGTAACCTACCGCATTACCAATGCCGGACATAGTATGCTGGAGCGGGAAACCGCCCATGTGCTGACAGAGTTTATGGATAACCTTGCACCACAGCACCAGAGTGATAAAGTAGCAGGCGAATATAGCTAAGGACACATCATGACCACTGAAACCCTCTCGTCACTCGATACATTAGAAGACCTGCTTGCCCGCGCCAAAAGACGAGGTGCCAGCGAAGGCGATGCCATCATGTTTGATAGCACCGATATTTCGGCCACTATTCGCAAAGGCAAACCCGAATCGATGGAACGCGCCGAAAGCACAGGCGTAGCGTTGCGGGTATTTGTGGGTAAGCGCAGCGCAACGGTTTCTTCCAGCGATTTCAAGCATAATACCCTTGATGAACTGGCGGATCGCGCCGTTAGCATGGCGAAACTCGCACCAGAAGACCCATATGCCGCTCTGGCCACACCGGATTTGTTTGCCCGCGACCTTCCTGATTTGGAGTTATACGATGCCGTTGAGCCTAGCCCCGAATGGCTTCAGGAAAACGCCACCGCCGTAGAAGATGCCGCGCTTGCCGTAAAGGGCATTACCAATAGCGAAGGAGCAAGTGCAGGCTATAGCAACAACCGCATAGCTCTGGTTACAACCAATGGCTTTGCGCAAAGCTATCTCAGCAGCAGTTTTGTGCTATCCGTATCCGTATTGGCGGGTAGCGGAACCGCAATGGAACGCGATTATGACTATTCGGTTGCACTGCACCGCGAAGATTTGACCGATCCCGCTATAATTGGCCGCAAAGCTGCCGAAAAAACCGTTGCGCGTCTTGGAGCGCAAAAAGTCAATTCCTGCCAGGTACCTATTATATTCGATCCAAAAATTGCCAAAGCGTTTATTGCCACCTTTGCCGGTGCAATTTCGGGGGCTGCTATTGCCCGTGACACTTCATTTTTAAAAAAATGCATGGGCGAGAAGGTTTTTGCCAATAACATTACCATTACCGATGATCCGCATATCAAGCGTGCTTTAGGCTCTCGTCCTTTTGACGCTGAGGGGGTTCGTACCGCCAAGCGCAACCTGATTGAAAACGGTATATTGCAAAGCTGGCTACTGGATATCCGTGCAGCCAATAAGCTGGGGTTATCTACCCTTGGCGATGCTTCACGCAGTGCAACCTCCCCTCCGCATCCATCCAGCAGCAATTTATATCTGGCTGCGGGCGATGTATCTGCCAAAGAACTGATGGCAGATATCAAAGAAGGCTTATATATTACCGATACTTTTGGCAGTGGCAGCAACCTGATTACTGGCGATGTAAGTGTAGGCGCCGCCGGATTCTGGATTGAGAACGGAATAATCACCCACCCCGTCAACGAGTTTACGATTGCAGGCAACCTGCGGGATATGTATAAACGACTTACTCCGGCCAATGACTTGGAATTCCGCTATTCTACCAATGCCCCCACCATACGTATTGAAGGCATGACCGTAGCAGGAAAATAGATCGCCGGAATGTCAGGGAGTTTGCAGTTTGGCGCATACCAAGCCATTAACACAATCAGTGAATACCACGTTGCCGTTGCTGAAACGGCTTGTGCGGCAATATATTTTTCCGCACAAAGCCGTACTGATAAAAGCGATTATCTGCATGGTTCTGGTGGCGGCCACCACTGCAGCAAATGCATGGCTATTGCAACCGGTAATTGATGGAATCTTTCTGGAACAAGACCCCTATATGCTAGTGGTGGTTCCTATTGCCATTATAGCAGTTTCGCTTGTGAAAGCCTTTACCATGTATGGCCAGAATGTATTGCTCAACTTTGTGGGTCAGCGCATTATTTCCGACATGCAAATGAAGCTTTTTGGCCATTTGATGCAAAGTGATATCGGCACATTTCATGAAGAAACCACAGGGCGATTAATTTCACGCTTTACCAACGATATCATGATGATGCGTAACGCCGTATCAAATATCATTTCAGGATTGGCGCGAGAACTGCTTTCTATCATCTTTTTGTTCGGCCTGATGTTCTATCAAAGCTGGCAACTTACTTTACTGGCGCTGCTGATTTTTCCTCTGGCTTTCTGGCCGGTAATGCGGCTAGGCAAGCGCATGCGCAAGCTGTCGCGCAGCACACAAGATAAGTTAGGGCAATTTACCTCACAGCTGGATGAAACCTTTTCAGGCGTACGCATGGTAAAAGCTTATAACCGCGAAAGCTATGAGATTGAGCGCGCACGCACGACGATTGAAAACCTGTTTATGCTGTATTACAAGGCCATTCGCGTGCAAGCCGCCTCCTCGCCTATTATGGAGTTGCTGGGAGGGCTTGCTATAGCAGGAATTGTTTATTATGGCGGTTTGCAGGTGCATCAAGGCGTTACCACACCGGGAGCATTTACCTCCTTTATCGTTGCCATGATAATGGCGTATAAACCTATTAAATCGCTCTCCAATATCAACACTTCTTTGCAAGCAGGTCTGGCAGCAGCAGAGCGGTATTTTGCCGTGATGGATACCGAACCCCATATACAAAACAATTCGCAAGCAAATGCACTGGATATAGAAAAAGCAGCCATCACCCTGCAAGATGTGTCGTTTCATTATACCGATGATTCCGCAGGGGTGAAACATATCAGCATGGCTATTCCTGCCGGAAAAACCGTGGCATTAGTTGGCCCCTCCGGCAGTGGAAAATCAACCCTCATTAATCTTATTTTACGATTTTACGATGTGCAAGAGGGCAGCATATGCATTGATAATCACGACATACGCAACGTTACTTTGGATTCTTTGCGTGGTGCAATGGCGCTGGTGAGTCAGGAAACCGTGTTATTTGACGATACGGTGCGCGCTAATATCGCCTATGGCCGAGAAGGCGCAAGTGAAGAAGACATTATCAATGCCGCGCAAAATGCCGCTGCACATGAGTTTATCGAAGCCATGCCTGAAGGGTATAACACTATTATTGGTGCCGATGGCGTCAAACTTTCCGGTGGACAGCGGCAGCGCCTTGCTATTGCCCGCGCTATGCTTAAAAACGCTCCTATCTTATTATTGGATGAAGCAACATCCGCCCTCGATACCACCTCGGAACGGCAGGTACAAGAAGCCTTGCAAACCTTAATGAAAGACCGTACTACCGTGGTGATTGCGCATCGCCTCTCCACCATTCAGCAAGCAGATGTGATATATGTTCTGGAGAATGGAACTATTACAGAAGCCGGAAAACATGAAGAATTACTTGTACAAAGCGGCGCCTATGCAAAACTATATAATGACCAGTTCGAGCAACCGGAAAGCTTTGTTAATTCTTCCGACACACAACCAAACCTCTAAGGAAATCTTAGCCGTTATGAATTGGCTGCTAATTCGTGACCGTATCAAAATTTTTCGCCAAAAGCTTAGCCGCTCTGCACCGGTGCAATGGCTGGCCGCGCAATTTCTTGCGCAATATATACGTTTTGTTTTTTACAGCAACCGCCGCATTCTGGAAATTCCAGACAGCAGCCGCCCCTATCAAGCGGGCGAAAAAAACTGCCTGTTTGCTTTTTGGCACGGACGCCTGATTATGGTAGCCCCTTTCAAACCCAAAGGGCGCCCCATGCATGTATTAATTTCACAGCACAACGATGGCGAGCTTATTGCCCGCACTGTAGCGCATTTTGGCATTACCACCGTGCGCGGATCAACCAGCAGTGGCGGCAGTAAAGCCGGTCGCGATGTAGTGCGCCTTTACCGGCAGGGGCATAATGTTTCTATCACCCCCGATGGCCCACGCGGCCCTAACCGCAAAGTGCAGGCAGGCATTGTGCATTTAGCGCGGCTTTGTGATGCACCGGTGGTTCCCATAGCCATATCCACCTCACGTCACAAGGCACTGAAAAGCTGGGATCGTATGCAAATCGCCTTGCCTTTTGGTCGGTTGGCCACCTGTGTGGGCACCCCCGTTAACATGCCTCGTGAAGCTGATGCAGAGGCCGTTGAAACCGCACGCGCTTCCCTCGAAAATA
Source organism: Alphaproteobacteria bacterium (assembly GCA_022450665.1). GTDB lineage: Bacteria > Pseudomonadota > Alphaproteobacteria > Rickettsiales > VGDC01 > JAKUPQ01. The sequence continues at coordinate 10,869 of JAKUPQ010000020.1, forward strand.
CCTTAAATCAATTAACGCGCAGAGCGGATGAGTTGGTGGGGCTAAGTGGCAACGTCAGCACCACTTCTGCCAGTCAGCGCGAGGAGCATGACCGATGATCGTATTATATATATATCGCATCTTAACGCTATTAGCCGTGCCATTTGTGCATGTATTGCTGCTCAAGCGTAAATTGCTGGGCAAAGAAGACCCGCAACGCATAAATGAGCGGTTTGGTAAAGCCAGTTTCCCTCGCCCAGAGGGTGCGCTAATCTGGCTGCATGCAGCAAGTGTTGGCGAGGCGCATTCTATTGTTCCACTCATTAACCAGCTTATTGAACGCTTTCCACAGACCAGTGTATTGCTAACCACTGGCACCGTGACTTCTGCACAATTAATGGATGCAAAGTTACCCGAACGCGCCTATCACCAGTTCGTGCCCGTGGACACATGGCCGGCAGTATCGCGCTTTTTACGCCACTGGAAACCGGATGTGGCCATTTGGACAGAATCTGAAATATGGCCGAACTTGATTATGATGACCCATAGTCGTAGCTGCCCCATGGCATTACTTAACGCCCGTATGTCGCTTAAATCCTATCACTTCTGGACACGGCTACCTTCGGTAATTCGTCCGTTAATTCATGCGTTTGATCTGGTATGCCCCCAAAGCAACGACGATGCAGAGCGATTCGAAGATTTTGGCGCACGTAATATGCAGATGCTGGGAAATTTAAAACACGACGTACCGCCCCTGCCCGCGGACTCAAAGGAAACCGCCACATTACTATCGCAAATTGCTGACCGTCCGGTATGGGTTGCATCCAGTACGCATAGTGGCGAAGAGACCATGATAGCAGAGGCGCATAATAAACTTGAATCCGACCACGCAACCTTATTGACCATTATCGTACCGCGCCATGCCAACCGTGGCAGCAAAATCGCCAGCGAACTCTCCGATCGCGGGCTTAATGTAGTCATGCGTAGCCGAAACGAACCCATTACCGAACAAACCGATATCTATATTGCAGATACAATGGGTGAGCTGGGAATTTTTTATCGCTTAGCAGGAATTGTTTTTATTGGCGGCTCCTTAGTGCCTCATGGCGGGCAAAACCCGCTGGAGCCGGCGCGACTGGATTGCGCTCTAATTACCGGCCCTCATACCGCTAATTTCACTGCCATTTGCAGTGAATTGGAAAGCCGCAAAGCATTGCTTAGAGTACAAAACGTTAGTGAGTTGGTGACGCAGGTAAGTCGCTTGATGCGTGACCACAGCCAACAGGAAACGCTGGCGCAAAACGCATTAAAAATCGCTCAGGACAAGCAAGGCGTATTGACTTTAGTGTTAGAATCGCTCATGCCCTTACTAGAGCGCGGCATGCGTAGCTACCCGCAAATTCCTAAACCCGGTCGCCAACTCGAAGAAACAGAGGATACTACACGCTGATATGTTACAAAGCCCGGCTTTTTGGAAAGTAAACTCACTACAGGCAAAAGTGTTATGGCCACTGTCCCAGATATATCAGATGGGCTACCGTGTGCGACGCATGTCTATCAAGCCCATAGCCATCACATCAAAAATCTTATGCATTGGCAATTTAATTGCTGGCGGCGCAGGGAAAACCCCCGTCGCACTTGATGTTGGCCAATACATAAAATCCCAAGGCGTTAATGCATGTTATTTGAGCAAGGGCTATGGTGGTACGTTGCGTACGCCAACATTGGTGAACCCCCAAATCCATAACGCCAAACAAACGGGCGATGAAGCATTATTGCTGGCGCAGGTATTACCGACTATAGTGGCAAAAAGCCGTGTTGCAGGCGCAAAATTCGCAGAAAAACAAGGATTCGACCTGATTATATTGGATGATGGTTTTCAAAACCCCACCCTCAAGCCAGATATTTCTCTTGTGGTGGTAGATTCGGTATATCGCTTTGGAAATGGCTTTACGCTACCCGCAGGCCCTTTGCGTGAGCCGGTAAAATATGGCCTGTCACGCGCAGATGCACTGGTGGTTTTGCGGCGAGATCGCAAACAAGGTTCGCCCGTAACCGACTTTCCTATTCCAGTAATCAACGCCGATTTGCGCACCTCCTGCCCAGAAATTACACCCGATAAAAAGCTGATAGCTTTCACGGGCATTGCACGTCCAGAGCAATTTTTCGAGGCATTAGTACAGCATTGCGGCGCGCATATTGTCAGCAGCTTTCCCTTTGCCGACCACCATCCCTTTACTAAAAAGGATATGGTTGGCTTGAAAACCGAAGCCAACAAACATGATGCCACACTTATTACCACCGCCAAGGACGCCGCTCGCCTGCCCGAAGAGCAGCGCGGTGAAGTTATGGTAGCCCAAGCGACAATAAACTGGCACAATGCCGACGATCTGAAAGCGGTGCTTGCACCGCTACTAGCATCAGAGGAGAAGCAAATATGAAAATTTTACAAAATATTTTGTCACTGGTAATCTTTGTCTGCGTCGCAGCACTACTCATCTATATTGGTGTATATATTGCCGTTGCCGTCATTGTTGTAGCGGCCATTGCCTTTGCATGGTATGGGGTAAAGTTCTATTTTTTGCGTAAAGAAATCGAGAAAGCCATGCGCGAACATCAGGGCGAAAACTTCAGTGATGCACTACGCAGCACACGCGCTGGCCAGCAAGAAGATAACGGCCCCGTGATTGATGGTGAGTTCGAAGAAGTTGATGACTCTGATAACACCAAAGTTTAAAATAAATCGCCTTGTTGGTGTAGGTTTGAATCTTTGCTGCCCACCGCTTTTACCAATTTTTTGCCGTCTTTAAGCTCAACCACCAATGATTGTCCCGCTGTAATAGACGCAGCAGAGGTTATGGGCTGATTGGTATTTTCATCCCGAATCAAAGCAAACCCACGCTCCAGCACCCGTTCATAATTCAGGGTTTCCAACATGCGGCTTTGTTCGGCAACACGGCGCGCTTTATCTTTTAGCAAGCGTGAATAAGCATTCTGGCATTGCTCATGCAACCGTATCAGCTCTTTGTTATGACGCTTCACACCCTGCGTTAATACGGCGGGGCTAAAACGTAGCGTCTGCAAAATCCGCGATTTGAAGGTGAGCAGTTTAGGCATAGCATTACCCAGACGCTCGCTCCACTCATCCAAACGCTGCGTAGCTTGCTCGGTCAATAATGGCAATCGCGGCAGAGCGCGGGCATAATAGGCCAATGCATCTGCACGTTGCTGCAAGTTACGATGCGATGCGCGAGCAAGGCGTTGGCTATATTCCTGAATTGCCAACCGCCATTCTTCGCGCACAGGAACCGCCATTTCTGCGGCTGCTGTAGGAGTCGGCGCCCGACAATCCGATGCATAATCTATCAAAGTCGTATCTGTTTCATGCCCTACCGCCGAAATTAGCGGAATCTGCGATTCTGCAGCGGCGCGCACCACCACTTCCTCGTTAAACGCCCACAAATCTTCGATAGAGCCCCCACCACGAGCCACAATCAGCAAATCTGGCACGGGGTAATTTCCCCCTGCGTTAAATCCACGAATCGCCGCTGCAATCTGCTCTGCTGCGTCTTCGCCTTGCACTGCAACGGGCCACACCACCACATGGCATGGAAACCGATCACGCAGACGGTGTAAAATATCTCGTATAACTGCGCCAGTGGGTGACGTTACCACACCAATCACCTGCGGCATAAAGGGCAAAAGCTGTTTACGTGCCGGATCAAACAAACCTTCTGCGGCCAAGGCCTGCTTGCGTTTCTCCAGCAGTGCCATAAGCGCTCCTGCTCCCGCAGGTTCCATGTGCTCGATCACAATTTGATAATTTGAGCGCCCGGGATAGGTGGTAACACGACCCGTAGCAACCACCTCCAACCCATCTTCGGGTTTGAATGCCAGCTTTTGAAACGATCCGCGCCACATGACTGCGCTAATGGCAGCCTTTTCATCTTTTACCGTAAAATAACAATGGCCTGAAGAATGCGGACCTCGATAGCCCGAGAGTTCGCCCCTTAGTCGCACACGCCCAAAAGCATCTTCTACCACGCGCTTAATTGCACCGGAGATTTCACTTACCGAATATTCTGTTAAATTATGACTGGTAATTGCATCGGACATGCAGCGGGTGTAGCATAATTCCCTCAGATACGCAGCAGGTTTTTATGGCTACGGCTTGCAAAAAAACGATTTTGATAGTAGTGGATGCGGGTATAGATTTATTCCTGTATCAATATTTTAAAAAGGATGGGGTAATGGCAGCGGTGTTGAAAATTCTTCTAATAGGCTCTGGCGGCAGAGAACACGCGCTGGCGTGGAAAATCGCCCAATCTCCTTTGGTAGACACGCTGTTTTGCGCTCCCGGCAATGCGGGTATAGCGCAAGTGGCCACCTGTGTTTCTCCGGCAAACTTGCTCAGTTTCTGCGAAAAAGAAGCGATTGATCTGATAGTAATTGGCCCCGAACAACCATTGGTAGACGGTGTTTCGGATAAACTTCGCAAAGCAGGGTTTGCGGTTTTTGGTTGCTCTAAGGCCGCCGCACAGCTCGAAGGATCGAAGCGCTTTACCAAAGAATTATGCGATAAATATGCCATTCCTACCGCCGAGTATGCCAGTTTTGATAGCGCACAGCCTGCCCTTGAATATATTGCCACAAAAGGCGCGCCCATTGTGATCAAGGCTGATGGCTTGGCAGCGGGCAAAGGCGTAACTGTAGCTCAGAGCGTGAATGAAGCCAATGCTGCAATTGAGGATATTTTCAGCGGAAAATTTGGCAGTGCCGGAAATTCTGTGGTAATCGAAGAATGTTTGTTTGGTGAAGAAGTTAGCTTTTTTGCGTTGTCCGATGGCACGCAAGTACGCCCATTTGGCGATGCCCAAGACCATAAGGCCGTGGGTGAAGGCGACACCGGCCCCAATACCGGCGGTATGGGAACCTATAGTCCTGCGCCCATTTTTGATTCTGCCATGCAACGCCGCGTGATGGACACTATTATTACCCCCAGCATAGCCGCCATGGCAGGCGAAGGCACACCATTCACCGGCGTATTATTTGCCGGTTTAATGATATCTGCCGAAGGCGAGCCAAAACTGATTGAATATAATGTACGTTTCGGCGACCCCGAAACTCAGGTGCTTATGATGCGCTTAAAATCTGATATTGTGCCAATATTAATGGCATGCGCCGCTGGACACGGACTAGAGCAATGCGAAATTCGCTTTCATGATGCTTCAGCGCTTTGTGTTGTAATGGCCGCCAGCGGCTACCCGGGAAAATATGTAAAAGATACGGTAATTCATGGGCTAGACACAGCAGTTAATCACGGAGATGTGCAAATATTCCATGCCGGAACCGCTAAAAAAGACGGTAATATTATTTCTACAGGTGGCCGCGTGCTTGGCATAACCAGCCTTGCGCTAAGCGTAGCCGAAGCACAACGCCTTGCTTATGCCACAGTAGATCGTATTGACTGGCCACAGGGATTTTGCCGTCGCGATATCGGCTGGCGTGCGATAAAAGCAAACGCCTAAAACCCTACCTAATCATGTCAGCATTCCCGGGAATCGGCTTTCGCACACATTCTCGCGGCTTAGACTGACACGCACTCACCAACGCCATAACAATACATATAAGAACTATTTTTTTCATGCTGCCATCATAAAGGGCTTTTGCATCTATACAAGCACAACTCCAACAGTTCTGGACAGCTTAAGAACAATAGAGTATGTCTTTTTGCCATAAAGAAACAATAAAGGGCAGGCAAAACCATGGTCATGCAAGTCAGCGGCACACCCGATGCAAGCGCCACTAAAGATGCATTAAAACATCCAAATAAACATCCTCGCGGCTTATACGCGCTGTTTTTTACCGAAATGTGGGAACGCGCCAGCTACTATGGGATGCGCGCCCTATTGGTGTTGTTTTTAGCGGCCAATGTTGCCGAAGGAGGCATGGGGCTGGACGATAAAACTGCTGCCGCAATTTATGGTATATACACCGCAGCGGTGTATTTATTTGCCATGCCGGGCGGCTGGATTTCTGATCGCCTGATGGGTATGAAAAACGCCGTATTTTATGGTGGCTGCATCATTGCCGCCGGACATTTTTCTATGGCACTCCCATGGGATCAGACCTTCTATCTGGGTTTGGTGCTGATTGTATTAGGGACAGGCTTGCTTAAACCCTGTATTAGCAGTGTGGTCGGCGAATTGTATAAAGGCGATTCGGGCGCCCGCCGCGATGCCGGATTTTCTATCTATTATATGGGTATCAATCTGGGCGCCATACTCGGCCCCCTCATTTGTGGCTATCTGGGCGAAAACGTAAACTGGCATTATGGCTTTGCAGCCGCCGGTATTGGCATGGTGCTGGGTTTAATTCAGTTCAAACTTTCCAGTAAAAAGCATTTAGCTGGGGTAGGGGATTTTGATCGCCCCGCAGCCGATGACACCGCCGCATGGGCAAAAATCCGCCTTGGCTGGATATGCGTTGCCATTGGTACACTGGCTTTTTGCGCCTTTGCAGGTGCTGCGATTATGGGCATGGTTCCCATTAATCCCGCGCTGATCGCTGCGAATGGCAGTGTTGTGATTGCCATTTTAGCACTGGGATATTTTTGCTATATCTATTATGGCGGCGGCATCGACGCCGAAGAGAAAAACCGCATGAAAGCAGCAGGTATATTGTTTTTTGTAGCCGCCTTGTTTTGGGCAGGCTTTGAGCAATCCGGCTCTTCTTTCAATTTATTTGCTGTACGCTACACGGATCGCACTATGTTTGGCTGGGAAATGCCGGCAAGCTGGCTACAATCCGTGAATGCGCTATTCATTGTTACTCTCGCACCGTTTTTTGCCGCGATGTGGGTCAAGCTGGGCGCACGCAACCTCAACCCCTCCAGTCCGGTAAAATTTGCTATTGGCGTAATTTTGCTTGGCTTAGGCTTTGGCGTAATGGCATTAGCAGCAGAGCTAGTGGTGCAAGGCAATATGGTACTGCCCACATGGTTAGTATTAACCTATTTGCTGCACACCATGGGCGAGCTATGCCTCAGCCCCATTGGCCTGAGCCTGGTAACAAAACTGGCACCAAAGAACTTCAGCGCACAAATGATGGGATTCTGGTTTATGTCTTCAGCCATTGGTAATCTTATGGCTGGGGTACTGGCAGGAGAAATGGGACATGCAGATCTGGAGCAAATGCCCGCCACGTTTACTCAGTTGCTCATGATGTGCTGTGCGGCTGGCGTGGTACTTATACTATGCCGCAAACCTATTCAACGATGGATGAGCGGAGTGAAATAAATCACTCCGCCCCCATACAAAATTTATATTTTTAGAAACTGGCTAGTTTAGGTATTTTGGCGGTGGAGTATCCTCCATTGCCAATTTGCCCATCATCATTAAAGCCCCAGCAATATACTTTATCATCATCGCCAGCAGCGCAAAAATGTTGACGATTACCGGATATTTGCGTGAAGCTTACACCCGATGGCATAACCACGGGCGTAGGTTGTTTACGACGAGTTAATGTGTCGTCACCCACCTCTCCGTTTTCGTTAAGCCCCCAGCAATAGCCATTTCCGTCGCTACCCACGGCGCATTGATTGAAACGGGTAATCACAGCGGATTCAAACGTAATCCCCGAAGGCATAATAGAGGCAGTTGGCCTTTGCCGCTCAATAAGCGTACCATCACCCACCTGACCGTCGCGGTTTTCACCCCAGCAATACATCAAACCGGTGGTAGAACGGGCGCAACTTTCATCTTTATCGATATATACATTTGCAAAGCTGACTCCGGCGGGCATAACCACAGTGGCAGGATTGTTATGGCTATTATCGGTATTATCCCCAAGCTCGCCACCACTGCCATTGCCCCAGCAATACGCCACTCCGTTAGCGCCTGCAGCACAGGTATGGGAATCTGACATCGCCACATCAATAATACTCACCCCGGCAGGGCCATTGGTAGCGGTAGGCACATTACGTGTAGTACTTGTGCCATCACCTAATTGCCCGCTGCCATTTGGTCCCCAGCAATAAAGCTTACCATTGTCGCCAATGCCGCATATATGTGCAATTTCACTTGTAACCAATTTGGTAAACGCTACTCCTGACGGCATAGAAACTGCGGTAGGAACAGATTTGCTGGCATAAGTGCCATCACCTAGGCGACCATCGAGATTATATCCCCAACAGTAGGTCGTGCCATTATTACCTAATGCACATGTATGACGGAAGCCTAATGCCATTTGTGTAAAAGACACCCCTGCAGGCATTGATAACGCTGTAGGCACGGTCTTTCTTACTGTAGTGCCATCACCCAATTGCCCATCCAGATTTTCGCCCCAGCAATAGGCTTTACCATCATCTCCCAGTGCACAACTACGCTCTGAGTTTACAAACAAAGCCGTGAAAGTCACACCCGCAGGCATGGTAACCAAGCGTGGTGTGGGACGGTCACTTGTGGATCCGTCGCCCACTTGCCCATTACTATTATTGCCCCAGCAATAGACTTCACCATCTGAAGTAATTACACAAGAATGATCCCGGCTTACAGCTACAGTTACCTCGATAGAAGGAGGTGGTGGTTCAGGAGCGGCTGTTCCTTCAACCGCATCAGCAATAAGCAAATCAATAGCAGTTAGCATGGCCCAACGCTCTTTAAAACGCACAATATCGTCAAATTTATCATTATAATTGCTGGAATTTTCGGTCATGCGCTGGGATATAATCACATTATCATACGCATCAGCAAAACCGCTATCCAGACCGGCATTTTCTAGTTCCGCCGTGTTCACACTATTGGCGTTACGGCGTTTCCCGCTAACTAAATAGGCACCATGCCCATTGCTGCCATGGCTGATGAGGGCGTAAATAGCCGAAGTAGTAATAGACGTTGCAGCGCTGTTATCTACCTGAATATTACCTGCATCGGTACTATCGGCTTTATAATCCAAAAATGCGCCGGCTTCTGTCATGCGCACATCTACGGTATAGGTGAATTTTCTTCCCCAACCATCATACATATATTCATCAGGAATATTAAGACTGCGAGTGGGTACTGCGCCTGTCACCGTATCACCGGATTTATGCGGCACTTGTGGTGTGCCATCATCGCAGATACCAGGCATCAGGCTTTCCATGCCATAATTTACATCACTCGTTGTAAGGCGTGAGTCTGCTGGGCATGGCAGACGATAAAGAGAGTAGCGATAGCTTTGAAACGCTTCTTGTATGGCATCCATGCGCGCATTGGTAATGCCTATTTTTGTGCGGCTATCATTGTTATCATAGACTGATAAGCCTGCCGCCGCGATAAATGCCAGCACCATCAGCACCAGCGTCATTTCAACAAGAGAGAACCCTTCATTGGCTTTACGAGGAGAGATAGCTGCCATCGGATACTTATTTAATGCACTGCTGTAATGCTGAGCATTTTGTCTACAATGAATGGCCTGTGTCATGATGATAGCCTTTATTATATTATTTATGGCTTAATTTTTTAATATTTAGCTTTAATTTTACCTTTTATTAGTTAATTAAGTATTAAATTACTTTAACCACTAAAGTTCGCAGGCCAATACCATACCTTTATCGAAGGAGGCTTTGGTTGGAACATGGGCATCTACAAACGTATCATCCCCCACCTGACCGCCCGTATTATTACCCCAACAATAAATATTAATATCATCTCCCACCGTACACACATGGTTATCATCGGCAGAGATATCAATAAAGTTTACTCCAGGTGGAATTTTTGTGTCTACGGGTGTGGTGCTGTTTGTTAGCGTATCATTACCCAATTGGCCTTCAAGATTTCTCCCCCAGCAACTCGCTGCACCATTTGGGCCATAGGCACATATGTAATAACGAGTAAGCGCCATATCAGAAAACACTTCGCCGGCGGGGGTTAAACTCAGGGTTGGAGAGTTTCTTAAAGCAGTAGTACCATCGCCCACTTGTCCCAAGCCATTCTCTCCCCAGCAATACACTTTGCCTAAGGTGCTGATAGCACAGCTATGGGCGGCATCAACATACACTTTTGCAAACGCCACACCGCCTGGGTTAATAGCTTTTGTCGGGATGGAGCGGGTAGTTAATGTGCCATCGCCCAACTCCCCCGAAACATTTACGCCCCAGCAATATACCTCATTATCACTACCTATGGCGCAAGTGCGTTTACTGCTCAGGGTTAGTTGCCCTAGCACTATTCCAGCGGGACTTGAAACTTTGGTAGGTGTATTACGATTCGTATTCGTACCATCACCCAATGTGTAATTAGTATTTCGCCCCCAGCAATAGAGTTCATCATCATCTCCATGCGCACAGACGTGATTATCATCAGCATTTACCGCTGTGAAGCTTACTCCAACCGGCATGGTAACTTTTGTCGGGATCAAACGAGCGGTAGTGGTTCCATCTCCTAAACGCCCATACGTATTATCTCCCCAGCAATATACATCGCCCGAATCTGCTAATGCACAAGTATGGTCATCTTCTGTCGTATATTGAGTAAACAAAACTCCAGTAGGCATGATTACAGGCGTAGGCTCACTGCGATCTATCTGTGTTCCATCACCAAGCTGGCCAAAGGAATTTTCCCCCCAGCAATATGCTTTATCATCGCTGCCCTGTGCGCAGCTTCGCGCATCATTCACTATGAGCTGGGTAAAAGCCACACCTTCTGGCATAATCACCTTCGTTGGTACATCGCGGTTCACCAAAGTGCCATCCCCCAACTGGCCTCGGGAATTGTAGCCCCAGCAAAACGCATTACCAAAATTCGTCAGGCTGCATGTATGTTCTTCGCTTACTGCTATTTCTTTTAAAAACTCGTTTTCGCCAAAAGTGCCACTGCTAATCATAACATCAGATTGTGTAATCATCGACCAGCGTTCTTTATAACGAACAATATCATCATAGCTATCACTGTAATCCGATGAATTTTCTGTTCTGCGCTGCGTTACTACGTTGGCGTCAAACACATCTGCAAAGCTGCTATCTAAACCCGCATTATCCAGTTCGCCGGTATTACTGCTTCCTGCATCGCGCCGGTTTCCGCTGGCTAAAAATGCGCCGTGGCCATTGCTGCCGTGGCTAATAATCGCATAAAGCGCCTTATTGGCTATCACTGTACCGTTATTAGTAACTTTTATATTACCGGGACACGTACTACCTAACTTGTATTGCAAAAATATTGCCGGGGCAGTCATGCGCGCATCTACGACATAAGTAAATCGCCGCCCCCAGCCATCATACATCATTTCGTGAGATAAATTCAGGCTTTGTGTAGGAATAGCCCCTCCCGCTGTGCCTTCAACTTTAAAAGTGGCTTGTGGACTACCATCATCACATTTTCCTATATTCTGCCCTTCCATTGCATATGCAGCATCACTCGTGCTCAAGCGCGCATCGGCAGGGCAAGGCAGACGATGATGGGTATAGCGAAAATCCTGTAAGGCTTTCTCGATCCCATTTAAACGTTGATTGGTAATGGTTGTTTTTGTGAGATTGTCGTTGTTTTGGTAAACAGACAATGCTGCCGTAGCTACTACAGACAAAATAAGCAGAACAACTGCCATCTCTATTAAAGAAAATCCATAATAAAAATGGTTTTTTCTATTAACGCATGTTGTTAACTTCATAGAGCACTAGCTTTTATCTTTAAACTGCATGCTGCAACTTACCGCCAGCCAACACGCCTCCAGCTATCAACCTACTACACAAATGCTTATAAATCGTTAATGATTATGAGGCTTCTTGCATGTGTTTTTGCAAATATGGCACATGAACAATCCAGAACAGGATATTAAGCGTCAACATACCAAACAGCTTAAAGCTTATCCAAAAATCGGTAGAAAAATTGCGCCATACAACTTCATTGACCAGCGCCAAAAAGAGGAAAAACAGTCCCCAGCGTAATGACAAGCCATACCAGCCGGCATTATCCAGCTTAAAAGCGGATTCGAATAAATATTTCAGAAGCGGCTTATCCAACTTCCACCCCACCAGTAAAATGGTCGCGAAAATCACATTGATAATGGTCGGCTTCATTTTTATGAAGGTTTCATCCTGTAAAAACAGGGTTAGCCCACCAAACACTCCTACCATTACGCCGGTAATCAGTGGCATGAGTGCGATTTTACGCTCCACCGCATAAAATATTCCTAGCGATATGAAAGTAAGTGCCATCAGCAATGCCGTGGCTATCATCATATTTTTTGTCAAAAACCATGCCGTCATAAATCCTGCCACTGGGGCAAGATCGACAATGTTTTTCATTGCGGGTTTGAGCTTACGGGGTTCGGATTCCATCGCACAGGTATATTTTTTTGATGTGGATAATGCCAGTAAAATTTAAAAAAAGTTGACGCATTAAGTTTTTTTTTATCAATTAGTGTATAACATAATAAAAATAAAAACGATTCTACCCCTAATACATTATTTCTGACCAATTTGGGAGTATGCATGGACAAGCAAAAAGCGTCCGTTTTGATTGTAGAAGATGAAGAGGCGATCATGACGCTTCTGCGCTATAATCTTGAAAAAGAAGGGTTTAATGTAACCTGCGCCATGGACGGCGAAGAAGCCCTGACACAAGTAAAAGAATATAAACCCGATATTATCGTCCTCGATTGGATGCTTCCGTCGATGAGCGGCGTGGATGTGTGCAAATCGCTTCGCCGCAATAACGACACCAAAAATATTCCTATTATCATGCTTTCTGCCCGTGGCGAAGAAGATGATCGGGTACAGGGATTAGACTCCGGTGCGGATGACTATATCACCAAACCCTTTTCTCCCAGCGAGCTTATCGCCCGCATTCGTGCGGTATTCCGGCGTATTCGCCCTGTGTTTTCGGAGGAATCACTCGCTTTTGAAAATGTGGTGATGGATTTGAATACCCACCGCGTAACTCGGGATGCAGAAGAAATTCATCTTGGCCCTACAGAGTTCCGTTTATTGCGCTATTTTATGGAACATCCAGGGCGGGTATTTTCGCGTGAGCAATTACTCGATGCCGTATGGGGGCAAGACATATTTGTTGAACTGCGCACGGTAGATGTGCATATTCGGCGTTTACGTAAGGCGCTGAATTACGATGATAAACAATCTGACCTTGTGCGCACCATCCGCGCTGCTGGCTATGCGCTGGAAGTGGTTCCGGCCAATGTGGAAGAAGAAAATTAATACCCAACGTATTTTATAACGGCACCAACTGGCATCACAGGATTTCTTGACGAAACCCGCGTTTTTGCTAAGCTGAGGCCGTTATTTTATATAGTGGAGATTTTCGCATGTCTGAAGACCCTATACGCAATCCCCTGCGCGAACGTCCGTTCAGCGAAATTCTCGATGCACGATACAGCCGCCGCGCCTTGCTGGGTGGCATGGGCAAGCTGGGCATATTGGCTGCTGCTGCCAGCATTGCCAAACCGACCAGCGTCTTTGCGCAAGAGTCTCTCAGCAGCGCCTCCAGCCTGACGTTCCAGGAAATTGCAAAAAACACCAGTGCTACGCACAGCATTGCCTCCGGATACACAGCAGATTTGCTTATCCGTTGGGGAGATCGCCTTACGGCAGATGCCCCCGAGTTCAATCCACTCACCCAAAGTGGCGCAGCACAGCAACAGCAATTTGGCTACAATAACGACTTTCTTGCTTATCATGCATTTCCTCTGGGCTCACAAAGCTCAACCCGTGGCATTTTATGTGCAAACAACGAATATACTTCCAGCTACCTGATGTTTCCAGACCTGCCCTATGATGATACCATTGCCATGCGCACCACCAAAGAACAGGTTGATGTGGAAATGGCCGCACAGGGGCATAGTATTTTCGAAGTACAAAAAACAGGCAATAAATGGAAACCTGTGATAGGAAGCCCCTATAATCGCCGCCTCACGCCTTTTGCTACAGACTTTGCCGTGAGCGGCCCTGCCGCTGGCCATGTGCGTATGCGCACAACAGAAGACCCCGATGGCATAAATATTCGCGGCACTTTTGGCAATTGTGCCGGCGGCGTTACCCCATGGCATACCACATTAATATGCGAAGAAAACTTTGACGGATATTTCATGGGTGAAGCTACCGATGAAGCAGAAACCGAGAATTACAAGCGCTATGGCATTAACGACCGCCATTGGTATGGCTGGGGTAGATTCTATGATCGTTACGACGTCGCAAAAGAACCTCATGAACCGAATCGTTTTGGCTGGGTGGTAGAATATGATCCCTTCGATCCCAAGCGCAAGCCAGTCAAGCGTACGGCACTGGGACGCTGTAAGCATGAAACCGCCACCACTACCCTTGCTCCCGATGGTCGCGTGGTCGTATATACCGGCGATGATGAACGATTTGAATATATCTATCGTTTTGTAAGCACCCATGCTTACGATGCAAACAACCGCGAGGCCAATTTTACATTGCTGGATGATGGCGTGCTTTCTGTAGCAAAATTCTATGAAGATGGCAGCATGGAATGGCTACCGCTGGTACTTGGGCAAAACGGCCTCACTGCTGAGAACGGCTTTCATAGTCAGGGCGATGTGTTAATAGAAACCCGCCGCGCAGGAGATATAGTAGGCGCTACGCCTATGGATCGTCCCGAGGGTATCGCCGTGCATCCCTCACGCGGAGAAGTATATGTTTCGCTCACCAATAACAGCCGCCGCACCAGCGCCAATGCTGCCAATGGCCGCGTTAACAATATCCATGGCCATATTATAACCCTGTCACCGCCTAATGCCGACCATGCTGCGGTAAAATTTAGCTGGCAGACATTTTTGCAGGCAGGAAACCCCGCAGATAGCAGCGACAACGCCCTTTATCCCGGTGAAGTTTCAAGCCATGGCTGGCTTTCCTGCCCGGATAATCTGACAATGGCGCCCAATGGCAATTTATGGATCTGCACCGATGGCCAACCCAAAACCCTGCAGTTAAATGATGGCTTATATGCCAGCGATGTGAGTGGTCGCGGCAACAGCGCACCTAAATTATTTCTTACAGGCCCATTAGGCTGTGAAATAACCGGCCCTGCCTTTACCCCTGACGGGCAAACACTATTTTTAGCAGTGCAGCATCCGGGAGATGGCGATGGTGCCAGCTTTGATGAGCCTACAAGCCGCTGGCCAGATTTTAATCCTGCCTTGCCGCCACGGCCTTCAATACTGACAATTTCTAAAAAAGACGGCGGAATAATCGGCAGCTAGAGCCATTGCCTGGCGATGTCTAAGAGCGCTGCGCGGTCTGGTTGATAATGCTCTGATTCCCATATAGCCTCTACTTGTGCAGCCACTGCCCCAATTGTTTGCTTTGCTCTAGCCCCAAAGCCAGCAAATCCCGCCCCGTTACCGGAAATTCAGGAATATGCCAGCTATCCGCTAAGTTAAGCATGTGTTTATAATGGGTCACATGTTCAGGGCGCAGGGCCATTGCAATCTGCACTTGCGCCACAAATTGTTCAGGGGATTGTTGTCGCAATATTTTCTTTTGCATCCATTCGTCCCATTGCGCCATAGCATCTGCATTCACTGGCAATACGCCGCGCAAGAACGCTTTATCTTTATTAGATAATTTCCAGCGTAGCATGACCGCCTCGGCGCTATCTCCATTATGCAACAATGCCGCCAATCGTACTAAAGGTTGCGTTGCTTCGACAGGCAGTGTTGCCAGCGTTTGAATATCCACCACATCACAAGCAATATGTGCCAGAAGTTGAGCCTGCTGCATATATTCCAATGCTTTTACTACTTTATCTTGTGGCGCAGACAATAATTTCAGCATTTCATTTTGTATTCGTTCGCCTGAAAGCTGCCGTAGCATTGATGCATTCGCGGCGCAAGCGCGTAAATCTTCTTTGGCAATGGGTTGCACGCCATAATGGGCATAGAAGCGAAACAGGCGTAATATGCGTAGGCCATCTTCGGCAATGCGCGCCTGTGGATCGCCTATAAAACGTACGATGCCGCGCTGGGCATCGGCAATACCATCAAAATAGTCATATACAGTGCCATCTTGCGCCATATATAGCGCATTCATGGTAAAATCGCGGCGGGCGGCGTCTTCTTGCCAGTTTTCGCTAAACGCAACTTCGGCATGGCGACCATCACAAGCAATATCGCGCCGCAATGTGGTGATTTCAAATGCTTTACCATGACTAATGGCGGTAATTGTGCCGTGTTCCAGTCCGGTGGCGATCGTAAAAATATCTGCCGTTTGCAGTGCCTTTAGAACTGCCTCAGGCGACAGGGTCGTGGCCATATCCACATCTGCTCCGCTGCGCTTCAACAGCGCATCGCGTACGCAACCGCCCACATATCGCACCTCGCCTCCCGCAGTACGGATTGCATCAAATATGCGTTCGCTGGCTGGCGTCATAAAATCTGTAGAAGATAGCCGCATAATATTGCCTTCAAGGGGCGGGTTCGGTATGAGCGGGGATAATCTCTCCATCGACCACCCGTGCTGGTACATATTTGCCGCTGGTATTGCCATCATTCGACACCGCGCCCAATATCATAAATGCACCCACGGCCAGCGCCAAGGTGGCTACCAATGTCCATAACCACGGGCCTTCAAAAAATGTGGGCTTTTTTTCGCCATTCTTATCGGCTTTGCGCCGCGCTAAATAGAGCCATAACAAATATAGCAACACCGGTATAAATACCGGCCAGAATCGCACCACTAACAGTTTTAACATTCTGCTTGCTCCCAGCATTCGTTATGAATCATTCGGCACATATCGCGCAGAATACCCGCGGTGGCACCCCAAATGCAATATTCTTTATATTTCAACACGTCAAAACACCGCTCCACGCCTTTGTAGCGGTGGGTTTTCTGAGTATACGCCTCGCAATCCAGTGCGAGATCTAAAGGCAACTCAAACACCGCCTCCACTTCTGCTGGCTCGGCCACTATCGCTATCGGTGCATGGATATGGGCAAAAAACGGAGTGATGTGATATCCGGTAGCAGTCACCCGTTCGCGCCCTTGCGCCACCACACGCATTGCATCAGCAGGAATGGCTAATTCTTCCAGCGTTTCACGTTGCGCCGTAGCCAACAAATTGGCATCATTTTTTTCGCGCACGCCCCCAGGAAAGCATATTTGCCCAGCATGCGCCGTTAAATGTGAAGTGCGCTTGGTTAAGAGCAAGGTAACACGACCTCCATAATCAAGCAGCGGTACAATTACAGCTGCTGCACGGGTGGTAATATGCATGTCCGAAGAAAACGCAAATGCCTCAGGTACGGTGGCAGCGCCAGTGCGTAACCGCTCTAACACTGTGTCAATCTGCATTACGAAAGCGTCTCCAGCGCAAAGAATTCACCTGCCGAGGTAATACCGCGACATTTACCCTGCGTTTCTCCTTCTGCCAGCGCGTATTCTGCGAGTTCATAATAGCTGTTGCGGTTGAGCTTTGCTTCCAGCCCGTCACGCACATGGATATAAGGCACAACTTCACCGGTTTCGGTGTCATTTCTCATGGTTAGTGGATGATCGTTATCCAATGCCACCCATTCGTTTACATTGGTTTTAAAGCAGATGGTACGGCCTTTTTCTACCGGAGTTTTCAGCCAGAACACACCTTCTTCATCGCGGCACAAAATGGTGGAGAAAAGGCGTACCATAGCCTGTCTTGCCATGGGAGAGCCTTGATAAAACCATGTGCCGTCACGGGCAATTCTAAAATCAGAATCGCAAGAAATAATTTCATTTAGTGCTGTTGCGTTATGCATAATGAACTCCCTTAGTCGCTTGGTGTTTAGTTTTTTGGTTTTGTTTATTTTTAATTACCTGTGCCTTTGGTGCTTGCAGTACACCTAACAGTTTTTCACGAACCTGCCGCAATTTAGGCTCGCTGGTAATTTTCATGCCAAATTTATCTTTTACATAAAACACATCTACCGCACGTTCGCCATACGAAGACACATGCGCAGTGGAAATTCCCAGATCCAGCTCTGTGAGCGCACGCGTGACAGTATACAAAAATCCGGGGCGATCCTGCCCGTTTGTTTCGATCACAGTATGATGCGAACTTACCGTATTTTCAATGATTACCCGTGGATGAATAGTAAATGCCGGATGCTGT
Source organism: Alphaproteobacteria bacterium (assembly GCA_022450665.1). GTDB lineage: Bacteria > Pseudomonadota > Alphaproteobacteria > Rickettsiales > VGDC01 > JAKUPQ01. Next base: position 28,940 of record JAKUPQ010000020.1, read on the forward strand.
GAGCCAAATTTCGCTGCTGGCGCTGGCGGCACATCTAAACCGTCGCTTGCCAGCACCCGTCGCAATGTATGTTCCAGCTCTACCATACGCTCGGCATTTTCAAAGGCATTCCCCTGAAAATCCTGTACATAAAACTGCTCTACCGCCATGCCATTTTTCAGGGTAAAGATTTTGGCATTTACAATATTAGCGCCCACGCTGGTCAGCACCCCTGCCATGAGTGCAAACAAGCCTTTACGGTCTGCGGCGGTAAGTAAAATTTCGGTAATTGATAATTTTGGATCGGGGGTAATATTTATAGCAAAATGCAATGGCACTGCCTCTTCAGCAGTTTTAAGCATTTTGGCTACGCGAATATGCGTTGGAATATCGAAGCCTTTAAAATATTGCTCGTTGCCCAGCGATAAATATGCCGCACGCTCTTCCAGCGACCATGTTGGCAAGCCTTCGGCAAAAGCCGGACTCAGCATGTCGTTGCGAATTGCTTGAGTAGCGCCATCATTGGCCGCTCCCATTTTTTCTTCGGCGCGGAAATATAGTTCCCGCAGCAGTGCGCCTTTCCAGCTATTCCACACCTGTGGGCCAACGGCGCGAATATCAACTACTGTCAGAATCAACAACAGCCTCAACCGCTCAGGTGACTGTACTTTAGCAATAAAATCTATTATCGTTTTATCTTCGGTAACATCCCTTTTGAAGGCGGTACGGCTGAAAAACAAGTGATAGCGCACCAGCCAAGCCACGGTTTCCGCTTCTTCGGCATCCAGCCCCATGCGTTTGGAAAGCTTACGTGCGATCTTCTCGCCTAAAATCGAGTGATCCCCTCCCCGCCCTTTAGCAATGTCATGGCAGAGTACCGCCATGAACAATACCCGTAACGAAGTAACGCGGTCTATTAGGCGGCTGGCTAACGGAAATTCATCATTTCGCTCGCCACACCTTATTTGATTAAGCAGCCCTAGTGCAAAAATAGTGTGCTCATCCACCGTGTAGATATGATACATGTCAAATTGCATTTGTCCCACCACGCGCCCAAAATCGGGGACAAATTTTCCCAGCACTCCCGCCTCATTCATGCGCCTTAGAGTAATTTCCGGCTGCTTTGGCGAGGTTAGAATTTCCATAAACCAGCCATTCGCTTCATCATTCGCACGCAAGGCCGTATTAATAAGCGATAATGAGCGCGTAACTTGACGTAATGTACGCGGATGGATGTCCAGGTCATGCTTTTGCGACAACATAAATAATTCTATTAGCCGTGACGGCTGGACTTTAAAAAAATTGTCATCTGGAATTGCTAATCGGCCATTATCTGTTGTAAAGCCATTGAGTTTCCATGGGTTAAATAATAACGTAACAAAAGGCAATCGCCGCTTGTGTTTGCGCTCATCTTCCAGTACCGCACACACTACGCGCGTAAGATTACCAATAGTTTTTGCGGTTAAAAACCACGCCTTCATAAAGCGCTCAACCGCCTTAGTGTCGCCACGGTCGCGATAGCCCATCCGCTCGGCCACGGAGCGCTGCATATCGAAGGTGAGCCGCTCTTCAGGACGCTCTGCCAGCAAATGCATGTGGATTCGCACCGTGTTGAGAAAATCACTCGCCCGAATATAAGCACGATATTCCGAGGGGCTTAATACTCCAAGCTTAACTAAATCTTTAGTTTTTTTAATGCGATATACATAGCGCGCCAGCCAATGAAGCGTTTGCAAATCACGCATTCCGCCCTTGCCTTCTTTAAGCTTTGGTTCTAGCACATAGCGCGAATCTCCGGCGCGTTGATGCCGCTCGTCACGCTCATTAAGCTTGGCTTCCACAAATGCCAGCGCATTTTTCTCCGTCGCCACTTCACTCCAGTAGCGCGTATAAAGTTCTTCCATCAGCTTAGCATTTCCACATACCAATCGCTTATCCAGCAAATTGGTTAACACCGTCATATCGCTATGGGCCCAACTGATGGTTTCTTCTACGGTGCGTACCGATTGGCCAACCTGCATTCCCATATCCCACAGAATATACAAAATAAATTCTGCAATTTTGCTGGCTTGCTCCCATTCTTTTGTGTCGTGCAAAAACAATACATCGATATCCGAATACGGAAAAAGCTCGGCGCGACCATAGCCGCCCACCGCAATGATTGTCAGGCGTTTTTTTAAATCAGCCTTCTTTTTGCGATACAGGTAATTTCCTGCGAACTGAAACAACGTGGCAATCAGCAGGTCTATCATGGCGGTAGCTTCACGAATGGCTTTGCTTGCATCGCCATCTTTCAGAAAGTCGGCGCGAATCGCCTGTCGCCCTTGGTCATAGGCGGCTTGCATTACCAACAGTGTTTGTGCGCGGATATCTTCGGGATCGCGTCCTGCAGCTTCGTTGCGCACACGCAAAAGCTCACCAAAAAGCTTTTTGGCATCCAAAATATGCGGTGAAAGCCGTGTTGTCACGCTAGCCACCTGTTTTTATTGTTTTTCATAGCCATGCGGCATTGTAGCGTATTTCATGTGCGGTTGCACGTATAATCGGCGGTAGCACTCGCACACACGGCGATGGTTTCAAAATTACGTCTGCTCAAAATGACAAGTAAAGTGTCGTAAGAACGGAGGCTGGTGTGTAATGCGATGCGGGCGAATTGTCTCGCGATTTTTCCACACCTCGTCTATCACTTCGATAAGATAATCAAAATGGCTTTGTGTATATACGCGACGCGGAAATGCTAAGCGTACAAGCTCCATCACCGCCGGTGTTTCTTCACCAGTTTCGGCATTGCGCTTGCCAAACATGACTGAACCTAGCTCCACGCCTCGCACACCACCCGCAAGATATAGCGCGTTTACCAAGCCGACCCCCGGATAATCCAGCGGCTTTAAATGTGGCAGAAAAGCTTTTGCATCTAAAAATACCGCATGGCCACCGGCGGGACGCACAATTGGCACACCGCGCTCGGTCAGCCGACTTGCAATGTAGCGGATGGTAGCATTGCGATATTCTTGATAACTCGGATCGAGTGCTTCACGCAACCCTACAGAAATCGCTTCCAAATCGCGTCCGGCCAGTCCGCCATATGTAGGAAAACCCTCCGTTAAAATCAGCATATTTCGAAACCGGTCTGCCCATTCATCGTTATTACAGCACAAGAATCCACCAATATTCACCAATCCGTCTTTCTTTGCGCTCATGGTGGCGCCGTCAGCAAGGCTAAACATTTCCTGTGCAATTTCCAGCAAGCTGCGGTCTTCCTGCCCTTTTTCACGCTGTTGAATAAAATACGCATTTTCTGCAAAACGGCAGGCGTCAATTATCAACGGAATTCCAAACTCAGACAGCACCGCTTTGACTTGGCGAATATTTTCCAGCGCCACCGGTTGTCCACCACCGGAATTATTGGTAACGGTAATCATGCCGAAAGGAATATTCTCCACTCCATATTTTTCAATCACTGCCCGCAGTTTGTCTATATCCATATTTCCTTTAAACGGGCTGGTGGAGGCAGGGTTTTTGCCATCTTCGGTTAGTAAATCCTCAGCCACCGCACCTACAAATTCTATATTGGCGCGCGTGGTATCAAAATGGCTGTTATTAGGTATTACATGGCCGGGCTGAAGCAGCGTAGTAGCTAAAATCCGCTCGGCTGCGCGTCCTTGGTGGGTAGGAAACACATGTTTGAATCCGGTTATATCCTGCACCGTATACTCAAACTTTTTCCATGACTTACTGCCCGCATAGCTTTCATCCCCCAGCATCATCGCCGCCCATTGCTGTGCCGACATGGCGCCAGTGCCACTATCGGTCAGCAAATCGATGGTGACATCTTCGGCATCAATCAGAAAAACGTTATTATGCGCAGACTTAAGCCGCGAAACACGTTGGTCACGAGTGGTCAGGCCAATTGGCTCGGTCATTTTAATGCGGAAAGGCTCAATAATGGTATGCATGGGTACTCCTGTGATACGCCGTGTAAGTTCAGCTGTAAAAAATTAAATTACTGTAACTGCCTTGAAACACAAAATCCAGCACCTACATAGCCTACACATAAATAAGTATGTGAGCTTTTACTTGCATTCCCTTGTTTGCACCGTAAAATGGCGGCCTTATTGCTATTAATTGTAATAGCCGTGAATATGCATCAACCCGTGAGCAGGCCTCCCATGACAGCCAAAGCAAAAGAACCGAAAAGCGAGTTAAGCTTTATTGCAGAAGCTCTGCAACGCAGCAAGCGTGCGCTATATTATGTTTTGATTTTTAGCTTATGTTCAAATTTGCTTCTATTGGCATTACCAATCTATTCCTTGCAGGTGCTTGATCGTGTGATCTCCAGCGCCAGCGTGCCTACATTGATATATATGACAGTCATTGTTATTTTCGCCTTTATTTTCTACGGCATATTCAATTTAGTGCGCAATTTCATTCTTAATCAGATTGGCGAATGGATTGACACCCAAGTCAGCTCGCGTCTGCTTTCTATTGGTGTGCAGCAAAATTCGATTGGCAGCCCCACCCTTGCCAGCCAACACTTGCGCGACTTGCAAAGCATTAAGGCGTTCATTAGCGGCAATGGCATCACCTCGCTGTTTGATGCACCTTGGTCGATTATTTACATCATCGTTATCTATATGATTAACCCAGCCTTGGGCTTAGTGTCGGTAGTGGGCGGCATATTGTTACTGGGCTTTGCTATCTTAAACGAGGTATTAACCCGCAAACCACAAGCCGTGGCCAGCCGCTTGCAGATTAAAACCATGGAGATCGCCGATACATGCAGCCGCAACGCAGAGGCTATTGAAGCCATGGGTATGATGGCGAATGTACGTGAGCATTGGGGCAAAGAAAATGCCCGCGCACAACAATTTCTTACCAAAGCTACCAGCCGAAGCAATATTTTGCTTAATACATCGCGGGTTTTCCGCATGTTGCTGCAAATTGCTATTATCGGTATTGGTGGCTATCTTGCAATTCAGAATGAAATTTCACTGGGTGGTATGATTGCAGCCTCCATTTTAACAGGACGCGCTCTCGCCCCATTTGAAGCAGCAATCGGTATCTGGAAAGGCCTAACATCTGCGCGTGATTCTTATAATCGCATCGAAAAAGCAGTGGCAAATTTCCCGCAACTACGCGGCGACATGGAATTGCCCGACCCAAAAGGCGATCTTTCGGTTGAGAATGCTTTTTTTGCAGCGGGTGGCACCAAAGCTATCTTAAAAAATGTAAATTTCAAACTTGCCCCCGGCGAAATGCTTGGAATCATTGGACCCAGCGCGGCGGGAAAATCTACCCTTGCTAAGTTGATTGTCGGCATCTTGCCCCCAACGCAAGGTGCGGTGCGCCTTGATGGTGCAGAAATTTTCAAATGGAACCGCGATTATTTAGGCAAACATGTTGGCTATATGCCGCAAAATGTCGATTTATTTCCTGGTACAGTAATGGAAAACATTGCGCGTATGGAAGCCGAGCCGGATCAGAAAAAGGTGATTGAAGCCGCACAAGCTGCCTGTGTCCATGAGATGATTCTGCGTTTGTCCGAAGGCTATGAAACCGTGATCCGCCCAGGAAACAGCACACTCTCACCTGGGCAACGTCAACGTATTGGCCTTGCCCGTGCATTATATGGTCGCCCAAGCTTTCTGGTGCTGGATGAACCTAATATCAATCTGGATGGTGAAGGTGAACAGGCGCTGATTAAGGCGCTTATGCAAATTAAGGGCATGGGCATCACCACCGTTATCGTGGCGCATCGCCCTAATCTGGTGAACAATACCGATAAAATTGCAATTTTACAAAACGGAACGTTGAAAGAGTTTGGCCCCACACGGCAAATTCTGGGCAAGTATGTCAGTCCTTCCATCAGTGAAGCAGGAGCCTAATCATGAGTGCTATTGACAAGTTCCACCACAAATTCAAACATGGCTTGCGCGGCGCCGCACGTAAGTCTCTTATGCTGGATAAAATTTCCAACCAGCTTATGCCCCCAAAAGCGCAAGATGATTTGGATGATCCGGCGCATATCGCCCGCACTTCCATCCTGTTTGGCTGCTGGATGGTGGTATTGGTATTTGGCGTGCTTGGCCTGTGGTCGGTGCTTGCCCATATCGACAGTGCAGCCATTGCGCCCGGCAAGGTGATTCTTGACGAAAACAGCAAAAGCATCAGCCACCTCGAAGGGGGAATTGTTGAAAGCATCCATGAGGCCGTAGGTAGCCGTGTGAAACGTGGCGATCCGCTTATTACCCTGCGCGAAGTGCGCGCCAAAGCACAGGTGGATTTACTACAAGGTCAATTAGATAGCAACCTTGCCATTGAAGCCCGATTAGTAGCAGAGCGCGATGAGATGGATTCCATTACATTTCCTGATCGCCTGCTGAATAAAGCAGCGGCCTTACCTAAATTAGAGCAGGATTTGGAAAATATCGAATTAGCATTGCAAGATAACACTCTCAGTGATGCACAGCGAGAAGCACTAAATGAAGAATTTCAGTCTGCCAAATTGCGGGTAGAAAATGCCCTGCATGTAAAAGAAATTCTCGATAACCAGCGGCGTATTTTTACCAGCCGTACCGAAAATTTCCGTGGGCAGTTAGATATTCTTGGTACGCGCATCGCTAAGCATGAGCAAGAAATTAACGGCTTTCAAATTCAAGCCGATTCAATGCGCGACCAAATTGCCTTGCTCAATGAAGAAATAGCGGTAGTAAAGAAACTGGTGAAA